>JAUJNJ010000114.1 GCA_030448225.1 Phycisphaerae bacterium | reverse complement strand
TGGCGCTGCGGCCCACCGGCGGGGGCCGGCGCGTGCCGTGGCAGGACCGGCTGGCTGCCCCGGTGCGCGTGGCGCGGGGCGTGCTGCGGTCCCTGACCCGCCGCGGGTCCCCCGCGCCGTGGCCGGAACTGTCGATCGCGAACATCGGCGGCGCAGTGTTCCATCCGTTCAGCCTTATCCGGGGGCGAGGGGAGCGGCAGAGGCTTGCGCGGGAGCGGGGGAGGTTGGCGCAGAGTTCCGGGAGGGGCGCGCCGTACTGACTGTCGACCGAAGAGCAGAGCGGACCGTGGACAGGCGGCGTGCCTGCGATGACTACTTCACCTCCCGCGGGCGTCGCGGTCTACCGCGACGAGCCGGACCAGACGGCCGCGGCGTGCCGCGCGGCCGCGTTCGTCGAATTCCTGCCCGATCCGTTCGCGCTCGGGTCGTCCCGTGGAGCGCGATCCGAAACCTGCTGCCCGAGCTGGCATAGCCCTGCGCAACCCTGATCCTCGCGCCGCCGTCGCCGTACGCTGGGCCGACCATGGACGAGATCCGAAGCGTCAGCGACCTGATCGAGTCGCGCCCCGGCGAGGGCGTCGTGCCGTTCCGCGACCCGAACAACCTCAACAAGGGCACGGAGCGCGGCCGCGACCTAGTCAAGCGGAGCGTGCGCGACAACCTGTTCGGCCGCCCGATGCTGGCGGCCGCCGACGGCGGGATGATCGCCGGCAACCACACGCACGAGGCCGTCGAGCAGCTGCGCGCCGAGGGCCTGCCGATCGGGGAGCCGATCATCATTCGCACGGACGGCACGCGGCCGATCATCCACGTCCGCGAGGACATCCCGGACCTGGCCGACCCGCGGGCCGTGCGGCTGAAGGTGCTCGACAACCGCACCAACGAGTTGAACTACAACGCCGACCTCACCGCCACGCGCGAGCAGCTCGCCGCGCTAGAGATCGAGCCGTCCGACGTCGGCTACAGCGTCGAGGAACTACAGGCCGACGGCGAGGCGCCGCCCGTGCTCGCGCCCGAGGAGCCGGAGCGGCGGCTGGGCGAGAGCTTCTCGGTCGTGATCGACTGCAACGACGAGCAGCACCAGCAGAAGGTGTACGAGGAAATGCGGGGCGCGGGACACGACTGCCGCCTGCTGACCCTGTGATGCCGACGTTCGAACTGACAAAGTCGGACGGCCAACGCTTCGTCATCGGGTACGACGAGGGCGACGAGGGCGCCGTGCTCGACGCGCTGATCGCGATGGCCGGCGACCCGGCGCTGACGTTCGACTGGTTCGACGCGGCGCTGATCTCGCACCGGCTCGGGAAGAACATCGTGGCGGGCCTGAAGCCGCTGAAGCCGCTGCCGACGACGACGACGACGAAGGAAGGGCCGACGGATGCCAACGGTTAAGGTTCACCTGGAGTGCCCGGTCGACACCGGCAGCTTCCGGGTGCAGCAGGTCGGGTCGATGTTCGACGTTCCGCTGCACGAGAAGGTCGGCACGACGTTCGAGGTCGAGGTGCCGGGCGCTTCGGAGGACTGGCAGATCGGCGCGGTCGTCGGCCCGTCCGGCAGCGGCAAGAGCAGCGTCGCGACCGAGGGGTTCGGCGAGCACCTCTACACCGGCGAGCCGTGGCCCCGGGACAAGGCTGTGATCGACGGCTTCCCGGCCGCGATGCCGTTCAAGGAGGTCACGGGCCTGCTGACGGCCGTCGGGTTCAGCAGCCCGCCGGCGTGGCTCCGGCCGTACCGCGTGCTGTCCAACGGCGAGAAGTTCCGCTGCGACCTGGCGCGGGCGCTGGTCAGCGACCGGCCGTTCGTCGCGTTCGACGAGTTCACGAGCGTCGTCGACCGCACGGTCGCGAAGTTCGGCAGCGCCGCGGTCGCCAAGGCGATCCGGGGCGGGAAGGTCAAGCGCCGCTTCGTCGCCGTCACCTGCCACTACGACGTGATCGAGTGGCTCGAGCCCGACTGGGTCCTGGACATGGCGAGCAAGCAGCTCGCAAGGGGGTCGGTTCGGCGACCTGAGATCCGGCTTGAGGTCGCACGTTGCACGCATGAAACTTGGCGGCTGTTTAGCCAGCATCACTATCTGAGTTCGACGATCCACCAGAGCGCGCAGTGCTTCGTCGCGACGTGGAACGGCGAGCCGGTCGCGCTGTGCGCGATGCACTACACGTTCGGGTTCAAGGACTATTGGCGCGTGCACCGGATCGTCGTGCTCCCCGACTACCAGGGCATCGGCGTCGGCACGCGGCTGATGGAGGAGTGCAGCCAGATCTACGCCGGGCGGGGCAAGCGGATCAGCATCACCGCCAGCCACCCGTCGATCCTGCGGCACTGCGACCGCAGCCCGCTGTGGAAGTTGCAGGACGTGAAGAAGACCGGCAACGCGCGGCAGGCGAACGCGCCGGAGCACAACCGCCCCGCGGTCGTCTCCGCCGGCCGGGCGGTAGCGACGTTCACCTACGTCCCACCGAAGTAGAAGCCATGATGTTAGGACCTTGAGCCCGATCCCGTCACAGCAGAAGACGTTAATTCATCGGGCCGGCTTTCGGGTACACACGGATCGCAACAGCGGCACGTATGCCGCGCTCGTTCGCACTGAAGTCGAATGACCATACTGGGTCTGTACGCTTCTAAGTCTCCCGCTTCCGGCAGTTTGGCTCGTGAACCATCTGCGGTGGCGTCGCCGTCACAGTCGCCGGCATGGTAGACGCTGTATCTCCTGCGGCTACGACCTTCGCGCCTCGACTGGGCGCTGCCCAGAGTGTGGAGCGGAGGCGGTTGCGGGACGGCAGTCGGGCGTGGAGCCGGCGGGGTCTGCGCCGTCGGGATGAGCTTCTTTTTCCACGTTTCGTTCGCCAAGGGCAGCACGTCGCGCTGAGCGATCATCCGGGGTCTGCTGAAGCACCGGGCTCCCCCGCCGGACACTCCCCCCACCGCCCCGCCAGCCAAGCCATTCCCCCCAGCGAGCGAAGAATCGCCTCCCGGGTGACGAGCGGGAGGCGGTCGCGGGACGCGAGGACGATCCGCTCCCCCTCGTCGCGCACGTCGATGCCGTGCTGGACGGCCGCCGCCGGGTTGAGCGGGTCGAGCTCGATCGCCAGCGCGGTCAGCACGTGCTGCCGACACGCGTCCCGCGCCGCGGGCGCGAGCACGATCGGCGTCGGGTCGTCCTCGCCCCCGCCGGCCGCGAGCGTCTGGCCGATCGTGGACCGCCGCCACCCGAGCAGCCCCTCGGCGGTCGCGACGAAGTTCTTGTGGAAGTGCGAGACGATCGCGCCGTACGAGTGGCGCCGCCGCACGCGCAGCCGGCGGATGCGCCGGCGCAGCTCCCCCCGCGTCCGCGGCGCCGCCCGCAGCCCGTGCGCGACCCGCCAGCCCGGGTCGAAGAACGCGTCGTCGACCGCGGCCGCGTCGATCCACACCGACAGCGCCGGCCCCGGCCGCAGCCGCACCCGCGCGTGCAGCCGCTCCGCGGCCCGCAGGAACGTCCCCAGCGGCTCGGCCGGGTCGTCCGCGAGCGCCGCGGCCAGCGCCCGCTCGCTCACCCCCAGCTCGGCCGCGAGCGGCCCGGACAGCACCCCGAGTTGATCGCAGAGCACCCGCAGCGGGTTGGCCGTCGGCGCGGCTCGCGTCGGCTCGCTCATCGTCCCCCCCACCGCTCGCACGCGCCGTTCGCGAGCGACACGCAGCCGCACGAGGCGGTCGACCGCCGGCACTTCACCTTCGTCGTCGTGCGGAACTCCACGAGCGCGTCGCACGTCCGGCACGCCGCGACCCGCGCCGTCAGCCGGGCCCGCAGGTCGTCGCCGGCGGCCGGCGGCGGTTCCGGGGGCGCGTCCGGCGCGACCGCGACGTCGCCCCACGGCTGGCCGAGGTCGAGGTTGTACGTGCCGAGCGGCGCGACCTGGTCGTACCGGCCGGCGGGGCCGTCGTCGCCGCCGGCGGCGGCCGCCGCCGCGCGTCACGTAGACGAGCAGCGCCCCGCCGGCCGGCGGGAGCGCGTAGAGCGCAGCAGCCACCCGTCGCCGCCGCCCCGGCTCGACGGTCAGCCGCGACGGCCGCGCCGTTGACGACGACCGGGGACCGCGCGCGTACCGCGCGCCGCCGCCGCCGCCGGGTCGCGCCGCAGCAGGGCGCGCCGCCGGCGGCGCCCAGGCCGCCCGGCGGCCGCAGGGACCCGAACTGTACCTCGAGCGCGTCGGTCGTCGTCGTCACTTGGGTTTGATCCTCACCACGCCGCCGGCGTTGCCGCTGTAGTCGTCCATCTTCGCCGGGTGCGAGCCCTTGCCGTAGCCGGTCAGCTGGTTCCCGAACGTCTTCTCGGACGAGCGGCAGAACTCGCCGGTCGTGTAGAGCCACAGGACCCCGGTCGGCGCGGTGCCGGCGTCGCTGGCGAGCTCGATCGAGAAGTACCCGGGTCGGTGCCGCAGCCGGGGCGAGCGTGTAGAACGCCCGGACCGTGCCGTTCATCGGCCGCCTCGTTGTAGCCGGACGGCCACGGCTGCTCTTGCGGCTGCAGGTGCCGGACAGGCAGCGGCCGATGGTCGAGTCGGTGTAGATCGTGCCGCTCACGGGGTCGAACTCGACCTCGTGCGAGCCCGCGACCGCGGTGAACGCGACGTCGAGGTTGCCGGTGCCGTCGTCCGAGCCGAACGACCAGCCGTCGGGCGTGTGCGTCCCGTCGCCGCACGCCTGGGCGGCGCACGTCGGGACCGCCGTGCCCTCGATGACGACCAGCCACTGCGTGGGGCCGGTCTCCGCGTCGCCGGTCGTGTAGGGGACGCCGCCCGGGCAGACGCAGCTATCGACGACGTGCGCCGCCGCCGCCGCCGCCGGCACAGCTCGAAGATCGACGCGACCTCATCCTCGCCGCCGGTGTACTCCGGCCTGAGGCGCACGCGCCGACCGGGCCGCTCGCCGCGAGCGTGATCGTCGGTCGTCCGGCCGACGTTGGCCGCGGGCCGCGTCGTCCGTCGCGTACCCGCCGGGCACGTCCACGCCCGGCGCGCGCCGAGCACGGTGACGTCCCCGGTGACGGGGTCGACGGTGACGATCTCGTAGCCGCCGACGTAGTACCCGCTCTGCCCCGGGCAGCTGGTAGCTCCCGTCGGAGTAGCTCAGGCTGTACGTCCCGGCCGAGTAGCCGCCGCCGGCGTCGAACCAGGTGACGCCGTCGTCCGCCGTCCCGGCCGACTCGCGCGCAATCGTCGTCCGGCAGGTCGCCGCCGGGCCCGCCGCCGCCGGCGCCGGGCGGCCCCTCGCGGTCGCTCTGTCCGGACCGGACGACCTCGCCGGTGCGGCGGTGCTCGACCGCCGTCACGCGCCCGGTCGCCTCCTCGTTCTCGGCGAGCTGCGTGACGCGGAACGTCGCGGCGCGCAGGCCGGTGCCCCGGTGGCTGACCTCGATCGCGTCGCCCGGCGTCAGGACCATCCAGAGGAAGTGCGTCTCGAACTCGACCTGCCGCCGCGCGGCGGCCGCGGCGTCGAGCAGGTGCTTGGCGAGCCAATCCGCCTGGCCGAAGCGGGCGATGCCGTTGAGGCCGAGCGTCTCGACCTGCACGCGGCCGCGGACGCGCACGTCCTGGTCGAACTCGTCGTTGGCCTCGGCGAAGTCCTTGCGGTAGTCGTCGCGCACGTTCGTGAACTGCACGCGCGCGGTTGACGCTGCCGCGGCCGAGGAACGCCAGGTCGAGCTGCCCGTCCTTCAGCTGCGCTCGGTGAAGTGCCACTGCGGCCACAGGCCCGGCCGCGGATCATCACGTGCAGGCGGCCGCCGGACATCGTCCGGTAGCCGTTGACGCTCGCCAGCATCTCGTTGCTGATCAAATCGCTGACCGACACCTCGGCGTCGAGCACGTAGTCGAACTTCGCCCGCTCGCCCCAGTAGGCGAACGGGTCCTGCGGAACGACCCCTCCTCCTCCTCGGTAGTACACCCGCGCCCGGCACCTTGAACGGCCACGCGCCGACGCACCAGCCGTGCAGCGCCTCGAGGCTGCTGCGCGCGACGTACGCGGGGTTTCATCCCGGCCCCCCACCGCTCGAACGTCTGGCCCTCCTGCTTGACGAGCGTCGCCCACATCGCCGCCGCGAGCGACGAGTGGCCCTGGAAGCTGCGGACGACGCAGTCGCGCCGACGAACGGCCGCGAACTCCAGTCACGCCACCAGCGGCCGAGGTACGCCTGGGCCGGCAGCGGCGCGAAGAACGGCCCGGCCGCGTCGTCGAACCCACGGAACTCGCACTCGCCCTGCGTCCCCAACCGACACGTCCTCCCGGTGCTCGACGATCGAGACGAGGAAGTTCGCGAAGCCCGTCGCCGCCGACATCGTGACGTGCCCGGTCCACGTGTTGTAGGCGAACGCGAGCCCTGCGCGGTCGCCCCGGGACCGCGAGCCCGCCGCCGGCGCCAGCGCCGCCGACGACGACCGCCGGCGGCTCGGCCCCGACCGACGCGGACCAGTACTGGACCTGCCCGTCCTCGCCGATCGCGACGGCGCACGACCCGCTGACGGCGAGCCCCCCCGCGGCGTCGACCGCGGACGTCGACTCGGCCTGGTGCGTCCCGTCGCGCGGGTTCACGAGCACGATCTTGGCGCCCGCGTGCCAGCAGACGTACGCGTCGAGGTCCGGCGAGTAGATCATCTTGGACGGCGCGCCGTTGAGCCGGCTGGCGACGCGCTCGACGCGGCCGGTCAGCAGCCACCACCGGGCGAACGTGCCGCCCGGGCCGCCGACGTTCGGGTGGTACGTGTGCAGGATCCCGTTCAGCTCGTCGAGGTGGTGGTGGCTGATCGGCGTGGCGTAGAGCGACGGGTCGGGGCGGACCGCCTCCCACGCCTCGTCGGCCGGCTGCGAGTCCGCGTGGCCGAGGTAGAACGTCGCGGGGTCGGCCGGGTCCTGGAGGCAGACGACGTCGTGGCGGCCGAGGTACCAGCCGCGCGTGACGGACGCGACGCCGGTCGGGGGCGCGACGTGCGTGCCCGGGGAGCCGTCGCGCGGCAGGATCACCAGGCCGCTCGCCGCGGCGCGGCCGGCGAACGTCCCCGCGTACCAGAACGCCTCGGCGTGCGCGTCGTAGCCGAACGACGTGACCGTCGTCGGGACCACGTCCGCCTCGACCGCGTGCGCCTGCGTCGGCCGCACGTCGGTGACGGTCAGGTCCGGGCCGAACACGTCGCAGTTCACGTCCGGGAGCCGGGGCTGGTCGCCGACGACCGTGTGCACGAGCAGCTTGGCCGTGCGCCGGTGCACGAGCGTGTTGGCGGGGAACCGGCTGCCGGCGTCGGTGACGAACGGGTGCGCGACCTCGTCGGCCGTGCCGGGCAGGTGCATGATCCGCCAGCCGGGCGCGTTGCGCGCGAAGTCCTCGGCCTTGCGGGCGCGGATCATCGTGCGGCCGTCGAGGTGGTAGTTGCCGCACGCCTGGACCGGACCCTCGCACAGGCTCATCACGGCGTGGCAGATGCGCAGCCGCCGGTTCCGCGAGCCCTCGAGGCGGTCCTTGACGCCGCCGAAGCCGCCCAGGGCGACGAAGTTCCCCGACATCCGGCCGCGCCCGAACAGGACGGGGACGACCGAGTTGCGCACGGCCGTCGAGACGGTCAGGTCGTCGACCGACCGCCGCGTCCCCGGCTTCTTCCCGTCCTGGAGGATCAGCCCCAGCGCGCCGACGCCGGCCCCGATCGCGACGCCGACGATCACGGTCGTCAGCGAGCCGCCCGCCGCCGCCGCGTTCAGCCCGCCGAGCAGCGCCGGGATCGCGATCTCGAGTCCGCCTGCCATCTGTTCAGTCTCCGGGGTTCGTGGTCGTCGTCGGCCGCAGCCGCAGCACCCAGCGGGCCCACGGCATCACGCGGGACGCCGGCACGGCGCGCAGGCGGTTCGTCATCGTCGCGACGCGCCGCCCGCCCACGTAGACGCCGACGTGGTTGTCCGTGCCGCGGCGGTCGCCGCGCATGACGATCACGTCGCCCGGCACGAGCCGGTCGGCGTGGTACCCCCGCGGCGGCAGGACCTCGAAGCGGCCGAGGCACCGCGACACGAACCGCTCGACGTCGGCGTTGGTCATCTCGTCGGCCGGCGGGTAGTCGCCGTCGACCTCGTCGACCGGCCGCCCGGCGAGGCGGTAGAGCAGGAAGAACAGCCCGACGCAGTCGAGGCCCGCGGCGTCGCGCCCGTGGTGGACGCGCGGCACGCCCCGCGGGACGCGCGCCAGCGCGGCCGCGAACATCCCGTCCTCGCCCTCGCCGGCCGCCGGCGCCGTCACAGGCACAGCTCCCCGTCGGTGGGCTCGGGCGGCGTCAGCGACGCGTGGTCCCCGGGCTCGGCGGACTTGATCGGGCGGAGCCGGCCGTAGGGGACGCCCGGGAACCCGCCGTGGTTCAGCGCGGTGCCCTGCCGGGCGGCGCAGTCGCCGACCGTCTTGCCGCAGCCGCGGCGGAACAGGAAGCGGTCGCCCTCGGCCGGCGGGTTGAGCAGCGGGCGGCGCAGGTGGACGCGGACCGTGCCGTCGGACGACTCCTCGACGCGCTGGATCGGCCGGGCCTGCGTCGCGTTGGGGCCGTCGATCCCGACCGCGTAGCCGTGCGCGTAGAACGTCGTCCCGCCGCCCGCGGGGATCGTCGCCGTCACGGCCGAGGCCTCGGCGCGGACCGCCCACTCGGTCGAGCCGGCGAGGCACCCGGCGCGGACCGTGGCCATGTTCAGCTCCACGCCGCACGCGGCCGAGCCGTACGCGTAGTTGCACAGCGGCTGGTGGATCCGCCCGGGCACGCGGAGCCGCTCGGTCAGCCCGATCACGTTGTAGATCTGGAACACGAGCGACCGCTCGCTGACCTGCGGCGAGCGGACCTCGCCCTGCGTCAGCCGGAACGCGTCGCGCTGGCGGCCGACGAGGCGGCGGTCGGTCAGCCACAGGTCGGCCCACGCGCCCTCGAGCTCGGCCCGCCCCAGCAGGGTCGCCATCTGCGTGTCGACGTTCGAGACGACGATCGTCACCGACGGGACCGACTGGCTCTCGGCGGCGAGGACCTCCTGCACCGAGCCGCGGCCGAAGTTCATCGGCGAGTAGACCGCGTCGCCGAACGTCGTCGACTCGCCCGCGCTCGTCAGCCGGATCGCGCTGCCCTCGGACCCGCCGGCGAGGCGGATCGTCAGGAACGCGACCTCCTCGAAGCGGTCGCCGTTGAGGATCTTGAACAGGGGCCGGGAGATGTCCCGCATCGTCGTGTCCCTCGGGTCGTCGGTCGGTGTTCAGTCCAGGGTCGGGTCCAGTTGGATCGCCAGCGGGAGCGTCACGACGCGGTCGACCTCGACCTCCAGCAGCGCCAGGCGCAGCCGGCCGGTCTGCTCGGCCCCGTCGTGCTCGAACCAGTCGACGCGCTCCTCGTCGGCCGCGAACCGGCACGCGTACTCGGCGTTCGTGACGGGGTGCGTCCCGCGGAACGGCCGCTCCGCGCCGCCCATGTGGCGGTGTAAGTCGCGCAGCACCAACAGGGCCGACGCGGTCAGCGCGTCGAACGTCAGCTCGAACGACGCGCGGGGGCGGGACCATGCGGCCGTCAGCGACTCGCGGCCGGCGTCGCTGACCGTCGCGGCCACGCCGGCCGTCTGCGTCGTGGGCATCACGTACGCCGGGACGATCGGTTCCCCGTCGTCGTCGACGGCGGGGAACGCGTCGGCGGGCATCGGCGGCCCGGCCCTCGGGGCCGCCTTCTCGCCCGGCCCGACGAGGCGGACGTACTCGGTCCACCCGCCGAAGGACCCGTCGAGCCCGATCACGCGCACCCGCGCGTCGTACGCGAAGCCGGGGCGCACGAACGCCGAGCGGGTCGGGCCGCCCACGCTCACGTCGCGGACCGCGTCGGGGAAGTCGCCGTCCTCGGCCGGGTAGACCTCCCACTCGTACTCCGCCCCGGTCCCGCCGGCCGGCGCGCACGCGAGCGTGACGGGCGTCAGCGCGTACCCGAGCGTGTTCGCGTCGAACAGCCGCAGCGTCGGCGCGGGCAGGACGGCCTGCGGCAGGTCCATCGCGTGGAACCGGCGGACGCGGGCCCGGCCGACCTCCGCGACGTTCGACCAGACGCCCCAGCCGCCCTCCCGCACCGGCCCGGCCAGGTCGACCGCGAACGCCGGCGGCACGTCCGGCACGTCGCCGCGGCCGTCGACCCGCCAGCCGCGCAGGCGGGAGCCGACCGCCTCGAGCCGGACCGCGCCGCGCGTGACGATCGCCGGGCGCGGGACGTCCGTCAGGTCCGTGTCGATCAGGACCGCGTCCACGCCGTCGACCCGCTCGACTATCCGCGCCCGCGGCGCGGGCCCGCTGAGCGTGACCTCGATGCGCAGGAAGTTCGCCCCGTCGACGTAGCGCGCGATCGCGCCGAGCGAGCCGGCCGGCGTCACGCCGCCGGGCCCGAACTCGTACTCGACCTCGACCCGCTGGTTGGACGGCCCGCTGTCGCCCCCCTCGTAGCGGGCCTCGAGCGGCAGCGGCGCGGTCGTGTGCAGGATCCCGGCCTCGCCCGCGGCCGACGGCGTCAGCGCGACGCCGCCGTCGGTCGGGGACGCGGCGAACGCGAACCTGGTCGCCAGCCCGGGCGCGGGCTTCCAGCGGGTCGACGCGTCGGCCGTGCCCGTCTCCCCCTCGGGGAGCGGGTCGGGCGGCGGGGACTCGTCGCGGAACGTCTCGTCGATCACACGCCCATCCCCTCGACGTTCCGCAGGACCTCGATCAGCACGAAGCCCAGCGACGAGCGGTCGACCGCGAACAGCTCGTCGGCCACCTCCGGCTCGCGGAACCGCACGACGTACCGCCCCGGCCGCGTCGCGCCGGGGTCGTGGTGGTGGAACACGAACGGCTTGTACGGGCCGTTGAGCGCCCGGAAGAAGCGGTGCAGGACCGCGACCTGCCCGGCGTCGAGGTCGTTGAACTGGCAGTGGAAGACGGACCGCTCGCGCGTCCACTTGCGGCGGCGGACCTCGTCGTAGAACCCCTCGCCGACGAGCGTGCGGCCGACCGAGCCCTGCCCGCTGCCGAGGCTGAGGTGGGGGAACGCCACGGCGGGCTCCTCCAGCAGCCCGTCGGCCCCGCCGAGCAGGCCCTGCCCGACCGACACCTGGTTCGTCCCGCCGGTCTTGAACTCGGTCGCCGCCGGCGCGGCGACGGCCCGCGACCACTCGCTCCAGTTGCCGTTGGCGTCCTTCGCGGCCGCGGCCCACTGCACGTCGGGCGTCGTGACGTTGCCCGTGCCCGTCGCGGCGGGCGCGAGCGGGAGCAGGTGGGTCGACCGCAGCCGCGTCCCCGTGTGCTGGACGACCGCACCGGTCGTCGCCAGGCGGCCGCGGACGACCGTGGCGGCGCAGTGCAGGTTCTCGCGGGCGAACGGGGTGACGACCGCCCGCAGCAGCGGCGCGGAGCCGCCGGGCGTCACGGTCAGGGCGTAGGGGGGCGGCGCGGCCATCTCGGCGGGTTAGACGCCGGCCGACGCCCCGCCTCATCCGAGTGACGGCCGGAGGCCTCGCGCGCCTTGCCGCCGGCGTGCCGGTCGATCGCCAGCGGTCCAGCAACCGCCGCCGCTCCTCCGCCCGGGCCTGCGCCTAGTCGCGGACGATCGTGTGGACGTGGACCGTCGCGCACGATCACTCACCCAAGCCGCAGGGGCGTCCGGGGAGGAAGCAGCCGGATTCGTGGCCAAGGGCGGCTGCGCCGCGTGGCTGGTGAAAGCGGCGTGAGGTCCTGATCGGGGAGGTTGTCGCGAGGGTTGAAGAAGCCGGTTTGACAGCAGAACGGCACAGCCGCTGCAGTGCGGGGTTATCCCGCGGCCGGACCGCGGTCGCGCCACCCGTCGCCGGAGCCGCCGGAGTACACGAGGCGGTCCTTGTGGAGGACGACTTGCAGCCCGTGTTCCCGATCCCAGGCGGCGTTCACATGGTACTCGACGTACCCGAAGCCGTCCCTTTCCCGCTTACCGATCTGGAGTCTCGTCAGCCTAACGCGGGTCTTCAACCGCTCCGGTGTTAGGTCAGCCGGGAGGAGTTGCTCAAGCTCTGCGGGCGAATGCCACTGCTCAAATCGCTTCCTGTCCTGGCGCGCGGAGTCCGCGATCACCGTCAGGACGATGTCGCGGACGCGGTCTTGGTTCTCAATGCAATGAGCGTACGCATTGGCCTGGGCCGCAGTTGGCCCATCGGGACCCGCAGTCACCAGCAGTTCCACGATGGCCGTAGTCGAACGGCGGTCGCCGACGTCGATGCGGATGGCCGCAAATGCGAGAAGCTCCGTCGTGCCCGACCACCATTCGAGGTCATCGTCGTACGCAAGTGACGGTGGGAATGGTGAGCGGGGTGTGACCGGCATGTGCCTCTGCGGGATAACGTGAGGCCGATCAGCGGCCGACGCGGCCACTCCGACCGTTCATTCTACT
>JAUJNJ010000003.1 GCA_030448225.1 Phycisphaerae bacterium | reverse complement strand
CGGTTTTCGCTCAGAAACTCTAGAAGTACGGGCACCGCGGCGGTGTCATCCGGCGCGCAGCGTAGGATCTCCCACGATGTCGCCCGGGGGACGGGGAATCCTTCGCTGCGCTCGGGATGTCCGCCCTGTCTTCCGCAGTATTCTGACAAAACTCAAGCCCGTCCGACAACCCGCTCCCCGTTTCGCCGCAGGCCCGAAGGGCCCGCTGCGTTATTCGGATCGGCACAAGTCGACTTGCGCCGGCGCCCCTGGGGCAAGCGCCCGCGTCAATCCTCGTTCATCCCCGCGGCGGCGGTGTCGATCATCCACGTGAGTTGGCCCATCGGCTGCACGAGTTGGATCGGCAGCCGCTCGGGGTCGCGCGGGCCCTCCAGGACTTCGGCGAGGCGCTCCGCCTTGGACGCGCCGGCGACGAGGATCAGCACGTGGTACGAGCGGTTGATGAACGGCGACGTCATCGTGATGCGCCAGCTGCGGCCGGTCGTCGACTTCTCGACGAACTGCGCGACCACGCGGTGCTTCTGCTCGCCGACGGCGGGCGTGCCGGGGAAGATCGAGGCGGTGTGGCCGTCGTCGCCCATGCCGAGCAGGCAGAGGTCGAGGCCCCCCTCCTCGCCGAACTTCTCCTGAAGCATCAGGCCGTACTCCTTCGCCGCCGCGTTCTGGTCCGGGTCCTCGCCGCGCATGCGGTAGACGTTGTCGCCGGGGATCGGCACCTTCGACAGCAGCGCCTCGCGCGCCATGCGGTAGTTGCTCTCGGCGTGGTCCGGCGGCACGCACCGCTCGTCGCCGAAGAAGATCTCCACCAGCGGCCAGTCGACCCGCGACCGGTACGGCTCCTCGGTCAGCAACGTGTACATCGCCTCGGGCGTGCTCCCGCCGGCCAGCGCGACGGTGAACCGCCCGCGCGCGGCGATGGCCTCGAAGGCGAGCGAGACGAACAGGTCGGCCGCCGCCTCGGCGAGCGCGGCCTTGTCGGGCAGGACTGTGATTCGGGGGGTCATGGGACGGGCGACGTTACTTCGGTCGCCACAGCTTGGCTAGCGGGATTTCCAGCTTCGCGAACGGCGGCAGCTTCACGAAGTCCGACCCCGAGCCGCGGACGCGCCCGGCGTACTTGCCGCCGCGCAGCGTGTACGCCTCGACCGTCCGCCGCTTCGGGTCGACGATCCAGTAATGCTTCACCTTGCCGGCGGCGTAGAGCGTGAACTTGTCCTTCCGGTCGATCGTGCCGCTGCTGGGGCTGATGATCTCCACGCACAGGTCCGGCGGCCCCTCGATCGCCTTCTCGCCGATGAAGTGGCGGCGCGACTTCACGAAGTAGAGCAGGTCCGGCCGGGGGACGTCGTGCGGGCCGAAGATGGTGTCGACGCTACCGAGCAATTGGCCCAGGTCAGTGTCATCCAGATGCTGGGAGAGGAGCGAGGCCAGCGCGAGCAGCGTGTACGAGTGTTGCGGCGGGAGACTCGGGGTGGCGGCAAGCTCCCCGTCTACCAGTTCGAGGCGCACGCCGGGCGGGTCCTCGCCGAGTTCGAGGTATTGCCGAGCGGTCATCTTGATTGTGCTGACGACGGCCATGTCTGACGCTCATCCTATTCGTCGGCGTCCGGCGCGGCCACGGACGGTTCGACCGGCGGGAACTCGACGCCGGCGTAGACCTCGGCCAGCGGCAGGTCCAGGTCGCCGAGCGATCGCAGTCGGACCGTCGCGTCGAGGCCGGTGAAGGCGTTGAACGCCCACGTGCCGTCGGCCTGACGATGGAACGTCTCGACCCTCGCCTGGTCTTGCGAGACCAGCACGTACTCGCGGAAGCTCTCGACACCGCGGTACCGGTCGAACTTCTCCTGCCGGTCGTAACGCTCGGTCGACGGAGAGAGTACTTCGACGATCAGTCTGGGGTTGAGGAACGTCTCGCCCTGACCGTCGTCGGGGTCTGCGATCGGTTCGCCGCAGATGACGCTGATATCCGGGTAAACGAACTTAGGCCTCCCCGACGTGCGAATCCGGAGGTCGGTTCCGTAGGGCACGCACGGCTTCCCGCGGAGGCGGTTGTGCAGGCCGACGAGCGTGTTCGTAGAAATCAGCACATGCACGCGCGTCGCCCCCGCCATCGCGAGGATCTCGCCGTCGTCGAACTCGTGCTTCTCGAGCGCGTCACGTTCGAGGCGGAGGTATTCCTCGATGGTGTAACGATGTCGGGAGGCCGCCCGTGTCATGGCGCCGAGTATACCGTGGACGCTTCGGGGGCAGCAGGTCTCGCCACGTTGACGCCTGCCGGCGATCATCCGACTCGCGGACGCGCCACGTCGATTCCGTTAAGGACGCCCGACCGCTAGAAACTAACTGCGAATCCACCTTGCCGAAGGAAGGAAGCGAACTGCCTCCAGTATCGGATCGTCCGGCCTGGAGTTAAGACGCGGTCAGTCGGAAACATGGGAGACTCGGACGGCGTTACGAGTTGCTGCGTCAACTGCTGCGACACGCGCGCCGCTACGACGTGGTCGTCGCCGTTGCCGAGCACCCGCGATCAATGGGCATCGGCCAAGGCGGCGGCTTCGTCGACTGAGAGCGAATTCGTGGCATCGACGCCCGCGTCGGAGGGCCAAGCAAAGCCGTGCATCTCCGAGAACGCAATCAGGTAACGCCAGCCAGAATTGTTGAACTGGAACTCATCGCCCGCATCCTTGATGAGATCCACACCCATGTTCACGCCACCTGGTGCGCGGGCTTCGGCAAATCATCGTGGATCGTCTGCTGCTTGGGCTGCTCGCCGTTGTAGCTGAACAGGATCATGTCGTCGTCGATGCGGGCCTGCAGGTGGACGGGGCGCTGCCAGATGCGGTGGACGTTCTTCAGCGTCTCGATCGCGTACTTGATCTCGATGTCTAAGCCGTTGTGCTGGTGGGCGAGGTAGAGTTCGCCGGCGTTCTTGTAGTTGCCGTCGGCGACGTAGACGAACGGCTGGCCCATGTTCGTCAGGTGGTAGAGCAGCGTCTGCTTGATGCGCACCGGGTCGCGGCTGAGGATCCGCATCTGCCCGGTGTGGGGGTCGCGGCCGTACTGGTAGAACTTGTGCTTCTCGATGAACTCGGGGGTCATGAACTCGTCGATGAAGTTCACGTCGTTGTAGACCCGCCGCACCTCGAAGATCTTCTCGCGCCCGAGCCCCAGGCCCTTGTCCCACCCCCGCTTCTCGCCGAGGCGGTCGGCCTCCTCGTAGGTCTTGCCGAAGCGGCCCTTGTTCCAGCGGTCCTCGATGTCGCGGAACAGCTCGACGCCGATCTTGTACGGGTTGAAGTTGCCCGGCGGCATGTGGACGGTGCCGCTGTGGTGGTCGGCGTAGTCGATCACCTCCGACGCCTCGACGAAGTGCTTCGTCATCAGCGTGCTGTGCCAGTAGGTGGCCCACCCCTCGTTCATCACCTTCGTCATCGCCTGCGGCGCGTAATAGTAGCTCTCCTCGCGCACGATGCTGAGGCAGTCGGCCTGCCAGTCCTGCAGGCGGGCGTGCTCGAGCAGGTAGAGCAGCACGTCGCCGTCGCCCGGGCCGGCGTGGCGTGCTGCACCTTGGCGGCGGCCTCGCGGCGCTTGGCCTCGGCCTCGAGTTTCTCCGGCGGGTTGATCCAGCGGTCGAGGTAGTCCTTGCTCTTGTACTTCGTGACCTCCGGCTCCTCGCCGCTCCTCACTGCGCTGGGGCTTTCCATCGGCCCGCGGTTGAGGAACATGCTGTGCGGGTCGATCAGGTGCTCGATGCTGAGGCAGACGTCCATCCACCGCTCGACGACGTCGTAGCCGTGCTTCTCGATGTGCTTGCCGCACGTGCGTCGAGTGGTTGGCCATCTCGTCCATCATCTTGCGGTTCGTCTGGCCGAACCACAGGTTGTTCTTGAAGAAGTCGCTGTGGCCGTAGACGTGGGCGATGACGAGCTTCTGGTCGACCAGCGCGTTGGACTCCTGGAGGTAGGCGTAGCGAGTCGTTGTTGATGACCATCTCGTAGATGCGGCCGAGCCCGTAGTGGTGCTGCTTGCGGAGGCGCTCGTACTCCATGCCGAACTTCCAGTGCGGGTAAGCGCTGCGGGAACCCGCCGTACGCCGCGATCTGGTTCATCTGCTCGTAGTCGCACATCTCGAAGATGGTCGGGAAGAAGTCCAGCCCATTACGAGCGCGCCTGCTCGCGGATCTGCTTCTTGGCCGCGAGCAGCTCGTCGGGGAACGGTGCGAGGGTGTGAGGCCATACAAACTCCAACCGCAAGACTACCAAACGATCTTCACCGATAACTCCGAACGCCGTCAGCATCGACGGAGACCAGAGCCATGTCTTCGTCAATGGCCGTTTGCAATCAGGAGCCGGTCGAAGGGGTCTTTGTGAATCTCCGGCAGTTTTTCGGACGCAGGCGCACAACTGCGGCGAGCACGGGCAACTCCGTGATCTGACGGCGCCGCATGCCGGCGTTCACGAAGTCGTCTAACGGACGCTTGAGGTCGAGCTTGCCGAGCCGGATCTTGATCGCCATTTCGTACACGGACATGCTACTGAGAAAGCGCGCTTCGTTTAGGGGATCCGCCAGTATCGCGAGCGTGGACGCCGCAGACGCGGATCCTGTGAAACCGCCCAAATGAAGGTGTGGGTGTCGAGCAGCAGTTTCACTTTTCCCACTCGGCCAGTTCCTCGGGTGGCAGCACGTCGAAGTCGTCAGCCATTCGCACCTCCCTTGAAGTAACCGAACTCCGGCACTGGCGCGCCGCCGCCGTCGTCGCGATCCGAGCAACGGTCTTGCCATCGACAGAGACGAGCACCTCGTCCCCGGGCTGCGTGTTGTCCAACAACGACTTCAATTTCGGGCCGACGTCGTTCACATCGATCACGGTCATCGTTACCTCTGACGTAACCCAAGCCTCAGGACCCCACTCTGGCCGCCGCTGCTGCTGCTGCTGCTGCTGCGATCCGCCTTGGTCGCGAGCCGCTGAACAGCTACGCGCGGAAAGGTAGACGGAATCGACAACTCAATTCTGCCGTTTCGCCATCAATGCCCCTTCCCGAAGAACGTCTTGATCGAGTCGTAGATGTCGTCCTTCGAGTTCACGCGGCTCGTCAGCACCTTCTCGTGATTGCGCAAATGCTCGTGCAGCACGTTGATGAAGTTGCCGCTGCCGTAGGCGCTGGCGACCTGGCAGTAGCCGAACATGTTGCAGATCGGGAGCAGTTGCTCCTTCAGCATCTTCACGCACTCGCGGCTGTCGGCCTCGGAGCTGTTGTCGCCGTCGCTGAAGTGGAACAGGTAGATGTTCCACTCGTCGGGGCTGTAGTGGCTGTCGAGCAGGGCCTTGCACGACTTGAACGCGCTGCTGATCTTCGTGCCGCCGTCCTCGCGCAGGTGGTAGAACGTGTGCTTGTCGACCTCCTTCGCGCTGACGTCGTGGACGATGTAGCGGCTCTCGATCCCCTCGTAGTTCTTGCGCAGCCAGGTGTCGATCCAGAAGCTCTCAAGGCGCACCAGTTCCTTCTGCTCCTCGCCCATCGAGCCGCTGACGTCCATCATGAAGATGATCACCGCGTTGGACTGGGGGCTCTTGACCTCCTTCCAGCTCCGGTAGCGGATGTCCTTCTTCTGCGGGATGATCACCGGGTTGGCCGGGTCGTAGTCGCCGGTAGCGATCGACCGCTTCAGCGCTTCCTTGTACGACGTCTTGAAGTGGCGGAGCGACGCGGGGCCCACCCGGCGGAGGCTGCTGTACTTGTCCTTCGTGGTCGTGATGCGGTGGCGGCCCTTCGGCTCGATGCGGGGGAGCTTCAGCTCCTCGGCGAGGATGTCGGCCAGCTCGTCGAGCGAGAGGTCGACCTCCATCAGGTGCTGGCCGGCCTCGGTGCCGCCCTGGCCCTGGCCCTTGCCCTGGCCCGGCTTGCCCTTGCCGACGACCTCCCCCTCCTTGCCGTCGCCGGCGCCGACGCCCTGCGAGTTGTCGCCGTAGCGGAAGTGCGGCAGCTCGATGCCGCGGACCGGGATGCTGATCAGGTGCTTGCCTTCCTTGCCGATCAGCTCACCCTTGGTGAGGAACTTGCGCAAATCGTCGCGGATGCGGCCCTTGACGATCTGCCGGAAGCGCTGGTGGTCTTTCTCGATCTTCAGGATCATGGGTGCCTAGCCGTTGGTGCAAACCCGGGGCCTGTTGCCGACCTCCTGCTTTCCCTGAGCGATGCTGTGACGGAGAACGCGGGACGAAGAACGGGCCCTGCGGGCCGGCGGCTAAAGGGGGACGCGCGGTCGGGGCGCATCTGCCCCCATTTCGTTAGACGGTCCGTCGCGTGAGCAGCCAACCGCCGATGCCGAGCATGACGACGCACGCGCCGACGCCGACGAACGTGCTGAGCTGCGCCGTGTGGGCGGCGTCGACCGGGTTGGACGGCGCGCCGCGCGCGACGAACAGCCAGTGCCGCGGGTCGACGCTCACCTCCGTGCGGAACACGCGCCACACCGGCTTCCACACGTACGCCGGCTGCGGCCGGGTCGCGGGCCCGTAGCGCGGGTCGGTCACCCAGAAGTAGAGCGTGCCGAGCAGCGCCAGCACGATGAGCGTCAGTCCGGATCGTCGGGTCTTTCGGGTCATGATTCGCGGCGCCTCACGCGCCCTTCCGCTCGCGGTTCTCTTTCGAGTGATGCACCTCGATGCCCACCACCAGCAACAGGTCGAGGATCTCGAGATCCCCGTTTTCGCCCGGCTTATAGACGATCACCGTGCGCCCGTGCGGGTGCGATGAGATGAAGTCCGGGTGGTCGATGTCGTACTGCCGCCCATCGGCCAACCGCAACGTGAACGGCACGAATGGCTGCGCTTTGATCGTCGTGCGTAGTTGCTCGATCGTCATGCCTTGTTCTCCCATTGATCGTCCCGATCACTACCGCCTCGGCTCGGCATCTGATACGCGGGCGGCTTGGGAGTCCCCGACCCAGTCACCGGCGCAGCGGCGGGCGGCGCCGTCGGCAGCGGCTACAACTTGTTCAGCGACACCTGATAGCTGTCGTCCCCCACTTTCTTCTTCCTGAACGTCATGAGTTCACCGTTGGGGAGTTCGAAGCTCAGATCGCTGTCGTTCGATTCGTACACCGTTAGTTCATTAGAACCGACGAAGCGTTCCATCGCCGCACGGTTATCGTTCGGGTACCACATGAAGGCGGCAAAGGCCTCACAGAGCAGGTCCGCGTCGAGCGGGACCGCGTCAATCCGTGGGTCGTTCAGCAGTAGGTAAACCGCCCCGGCCTCATGCTCGCTCCGGTAGTACGCGCTGCCGCCGGCGAGGCCGCACGCGACGCAGGCCAAGCTTGACGCGTCCGGCTCGCCGATCCGGTTCACGAAGGTAAACCTATCCCGGCCAAACGTCTCCGGGTCGAGCGACCGGCCCGACAATCGCACGTCCCGGCACGCGGCCAACGCTTCCGGCAGGAGTTCGCTGGCCCCGTTCGCGTCCGCCCAAAGCCACGTGTCGGACTGAAACGACTCAGTGCCTAAAAACTGCACGGGAAAATCAAGGCCGCCCAGCGTCAACGTCGCCGCGTCACGATCCAGGTGCCAAGCCGCATCGCCCGTGAGCCGCGACAGCTTCGCACGCTTCACGTGCGAGCCAAAGCCGTGCTCGTGGTACAGCTTCAGAAAAGGCGTTGCCAGCAGCATTACGATTGCCACCAGTCCAGTCGTCACGACTCAGTCATCCTGCTTCGAGTCGCCCCGGGCGAAGATGCTCGCGACGTAGTTCAGCACGTCGGTGGCGCTGGTCTCGTTGTACCCGAAGTACTTGATCAGCCGCTGCTTGACGACGTCGATCTTCTGCTGGGTCTCGTCGTCGACGACGCTGCTGACGAGGTTCTTCAGCTTGATCGTGTCATCGCTGGTCCTCGAACAGCTTCAGCTCCAGCGCCTTGAGCAGCCGGGCGTTCGTGTTGTACTCGAACCGCTTGCCGTCCAGGGCGAGCGCGGCAATGTAGTTCATGATCTCCTGGCGGAAGTCGTCCTTGCGGCTCTCGGGGATGTCGATCTTCTCCTCGATCGACCGCATCAGGCGGCTCGTCCGGGTCCTCGTCGCGGCCGGTGTAGCGGTTGCGGACGCGGCTCGTGCTGCGTGTAGGCCCGCACGCTCTCGATGTAGTTCGTCGCCAGCCGCTTGATCGCGTCCTCGTCCGCGGCGCGATCGCCCGCTGCACCTCGCCCTTGAGGATGTCCTCGTACTCCTCGCCTTGCGCGACGGCCAGCAGTTCCTTGTACCCCTTCTTCAGTTCCTCGTCGGTGATGAGGCTGTGGTGGCTCAGGCCGCCCTCGAGCTCGTTCATCACCATGAACGGGTTGATCGCCTTCTCGAGCTGCGCTGGTGGCTGACGAGCGCGTTGCTGATCTTGTCCTGGATGTAGCGCGGGCTGATGCCCTGCATCCCCTCGCGGGGCCTCCTCGCGCAGTTCCTTGATCGAGTCCTCGGTGAAGCCGGGGATGCTCTTGCCGTTGTAGAGCTTGAGCTTCTGGAGCCAGGTGATGCCCGCCTTCTTCGGTCGGCGAGGAGCGCGTGAGCACCGCCCACATCGCGGCGACCTCGATCGTGTGGGGCGATGTTGCATCCCCTTCACGTGCTCGGGGCCGAAGTCCTTCGGGTAGATCTTGATCTCGTCGTCGAGGCGGACGTTGTACGGCACGTCGATCTTGATCGTGCGGTCGCGGAACGCCTCCATCATCTCGTTGCCCTGGAGCTTCTTGTACTCCGGCTCGTTCGTGTGCCCGAGGATCACCTCGTCGATGTAGGTCTGGGCGAACTTCTTCGGCTTGATCATGTGCTCCTGCGACGCGCGAGCAGGTCGTACAGGAACGCGACGTCGAGCTTCAGCACCTCGATGAACTCCACGATCCCGCGGTTGGCGACGTTCAGCTCGCCGTCGAAGTTGAACGCGCGGGGGTCGGAATCACTGCCGTACTCGGCGATCTTGCGGTAGTTGATGTCGCCGGTGAGCTCGGTGCTGTCCTGGTTCTTCTCGTCCTTCGGCTGGAACGTGCCGATGCCGCGGCGGTCCTTCTCGGAGAGGATCAGCCGCTTCACGCGGACGTGCTCCATCGTCTTGCGCCAGTCGCCGTCGTACTGGTCGAGCAGGTCGCCCATGATCTTGCGGCAGAACGGGCAGACCTCGCCGTAGAGCCGCACCTTCTTGCCGTCGGGGAGCTTCTCGTTGATCTGTTCGAGCACGTCCTTGCGCGCCTCGGCGGGGATCAGCAGCAGCGGCTCCTCGTGCATCGGGCAGTCGAGGAACTGCTCGCCGTCGTCGTTGCCCATGTGCTTCGGCAACCGCCAGGCGTACGTGTAGCACTTGCCGGGGTCGCCCTTGCTGTAGGTCTCCAGGCCCTTCTTCAGCAGGCGGGCGATCGTCGACTTGCTGGAGCCGACCGGGCCGTGGAGCAGCAGGATGCGCTTCTCGGTGCCGTACCCCTGGGCGGCGGACTTGAAGAAGTCGACGAGCGTCATCAGCGGCCGCTCGAGGCCGAAGATCGCGTCGTGCCCGCCGTCGATCGGGTCGGCGAAGAACTTGTAGCGCGTGTACTCCTGCTTGAACTGCGTGAACGGCTCCGACCCGTACGTGAGGATCATGTCGTAGACGCGCTGGAACGCGTTGCGGGCCACCGACGGGTTCTCGGTGACGATGTCCAGGTAGTCCCAGAACGTCCCCTCCCAGTGCTGCTCGCGGAAGCCGGTGACATCGAGCTTCCGGTCGATAAGGCTGACGAGTGAGTTCACTTTCGGCATTGTCGGCATTGTGTGCTTCTCCAACCGTGTGCGTCGGTGCTGCCTTTGTCGTGGTCGTCGTCGTCGTGTCGTCGTTGCGACTGCTCCTCCCGACCCTTCGCGCCGCGCCCGGCGGCCCCGGGGCGACGCCTGCGGCCTTGCCGGCGCCGTCGAGCGCACGACGACGGATTCAATATCATTCCAACCGATCAGACACCACCCGCGCCTGAGCGTTAATCCCGTAAGAGTTGCTGCGGACGCGGTCCGGCCCGGCCCACACGCGCGGGCGCGCCGCGTCGAACAGGACGGCCGCCCTTCGCGCGACCCGGGCGACTCCTCGATGTAGAAAAGAGCGACGTTCTTCCAGCGGGCGGTGGGTGAGCTGGACGCCGCGGGGCGGGCGGGAGGCTGACGAGGAACCGGGGGCTCGTGTGCGAGACGAGTCGTCGTGACCCGAGCGGGCCGCCGCGACACCCGCGCGAATCGTCCGGCGGCGGACGACCCGAAGCGAGGCGGAGGACCGTCGGTCCCGGCGGGAGTCCGTTGATCGTCGTCAACCCCGACCGATAACGCGCGCTAGAGCAAATATCGGCCACGGGGGCGTCGGTACAACAACTTCCGAACGGCACGACCGGCTTCGCGCGACCCGCCCCCGCACGCCGCCGGACCCGCGCGAGATGCGGGCGATCGACGAGACGAGATCAGGTCGCGGCACACGGGCCCGGCGGACCAAGGTCGTGGAACCTTCCGGCCCAGTCGCGGGCGCAGGCGCACCAATCGTCCAAACCCGCGGCGGCGCTTCCGTGCGCGTCAACCGGATCGCCGGCGCGTCGCGCCCCCGCCGGCCATGCCGGAGGCGACGCGGACGTCGGCGGTCATTCGCCGCGTTCGAGCCTGGCTCGTTCGGTGGGCCGCGACGGTCTGACGCCGCGGCCCGCAGCGGGCATGGCCCGCCGGGGATCCGCCGGACCGCCCGCGCACCAATCGCGCGAGCCGCCCGTCGAATCCGGGACCGGCCGGACGTCTTCCAACGCTCGGTTCAACGTCTCTGGAAGCCGCCCGATCCACGTCCCATTCCCGCCTGCAGTCTACGCTTGAGAGCGGCCGGATGTCTATCGGGAAATGACGCGCAACACGCGCGTGGGCGCGGTGTTTCGTTGCCCCCGCACCAGCAACGCGGTGCCTCAAGCGTGCGCACGATAAATGACGCATGCGATACGAAACGCACGTCGCGGACGAAGGCGTTTCGCGGGGGAAGAAATGCAACCGCGGTGACGCGGAGACGCAGAGGTTGGAGGAGAAAGCCGACCAAAAGAATTCCTCCGCGTCCGTCTCCCGCGCCTCCGCGTCTCCGCGGTTGCTTTCCTCTTGTGAACCCTCGCGTCGCGGCGCGAGCTACTTCAGGTTCACCTTCTCGTTCTCGCCCGGCTCGTACCGCTGGCCGGTGAGCGTCGCCTTGAGGAAGCCGGCGATGCGGACCATCGTGTTCGACGGCGCGTCCCAGTACTCGGCCCCCTGCACGCTCACCTTCAGCAGCGCGATGTTCAGGTCGTCCGGTCCATTGGGGAACCACGCCTTCACGTCCGGCGTCCACAGTTCCTTCACCTTCGCCTTGTCGCGCACGACGTTGGCGAGGCCCGACACCGAGACGTAGCGGTTGCCGGACGGGTCGGCGTAGCCGAGGTTCACGTGGCGGTCGCGCTCGACCTCGTGGACCTTGGCCGAGTCGGCGTCGCAGAAGAACCAGAGGTCGCCGTCGAACTCCGCCTTCTGCGTCGCCATCGGCCGGCTCCGCAGCGATCCGTCGGGCATCGCGGTCGTGAACATCGCGATCTCGATCCCCTTGATGAGTTTCCGCAGCTTCTCGACTTGTTCGGAATGGCTCGCCGTTGACCCGGACATGTTGTGCTCCCGTTCAGGAAAATAAGGTCGTGAGGATGTTAAAAAATTTACCACGGAGACACGGAGACACGGAGATGAGACGGAGGGTGATCATAGGGGATCGAAATTAGAGGAGAAGGAAGGCGGTGGCGCCTGCCGCGCATCGTCTTCATTCACTGTCGCTCCATGTTCCACGCTCCATATTCTCTTCTCCGTGTCTCCGTGACTCCGTGGTTCAATTTCGCTCGATTCACTGGACGCTCTTGACCGCGCGAACGGGCCCGGCGCCGTGAAGCGGCCGGGCCCGTCCGTGTGTCGATCAGCGTCGTCGTCGTCGTCGTCGTCTGCGAGACGATGCTTACCGGGCGGCGTCGTCGGAGCCCGGGGCGTCGGCGCGTTCTTCGCGGGGGGCGGCGCGCTCGCTGGCGGCCGCCGGCGGTGTTCTCGGTGTCGATCGAGCGCTCGCGGCCGCGCCGCTCTCGGCGCCGGGCGCGCCGGGGGTGCTATGCGTCGTGGCCGCTGGCGTCGCCGCCGATGCGGGCGCCGGCGGTCATCGCCTCATCGGCGCGGGCGATCTTCTGCGCGTGCGCCAGGTGCTGCTGCACCTTCGGCATCGCCATCGTCGCGTACTGCTTCGGCGCCGGGTCCTGCACCTCGGTCGTTGCGTCGCGGATCATCAGGACCGCCTTCGTGACCGGCCACCTGCCCGTACAGGTACGCCTTCTCGAAGTCCTTGCCGTCCAACTGCTGCAGTTCGCTCAGCATCGCCTGGTGGACCGGCATCAGCGCGCGAGGGCTGCATGTTCTGCTTCTGCATGACCTGCATGAGCTTCTGCTGGGCCTGCGTGTGGTCGGCGACCGTCATCTGCGCGAGCTGCTTGATCTCGTCGCTCTGCGCGCCTTCTCGGCGGCGAGCTGACCGGCCTGGATTTCGAAGTTGTTCATGTCCGCGGCTCTTCATCGCGAACTTCTGGTCCGGGCTCATGTTCTTCATCGCCGCCGCCGACGGCTGGCGGAAGCGCCGGCGACCTGGGCTTCGGCCGAGCCGGCGGCCTGCTGGGCCGTGTTGTCGGCGGCGTCGGCGGCGCGGTTCACCTCGTTGCCGGCGTTATCCAGCGCCCCGGCCCGCCTCGTCCCTGGCGGCGCGGTCCGCCGCCGTCTCCTGCGACATCGCCGGCTGACACACGAACACGGTCGCCGCCATGAACGGGGCGGCCAACATCATCTGCTTACGCATAACGCACATCCTTTCGAATCTCGACTCGATCGCCCGGAGGCGACCACTTCCCTTTCCTGGCCGCACCGATCGCGGCGGCACATTGCCGCCGCCTTAAGCGGGCCGGGAAATTTCGTACTTCATGGCGGCCGTCGATTCCGATCCGCCGCGCGTCCCACAAGGACGCACCGCCGGGGCCGTTGCCGACCCGCCGGCGAAATGGCTCGAAAGCAAGGAGAGTGCCGAAAAACTGATGTTTTTACTTGGATATGAGTGGAGTCGATCCGGCCGGACCCGACGCAACGGGGCGATCGCGTCCAGAACCCCGCTTCGCGAAGGCTTGCGGCAGGGCGTTGCCGGCCGCAAACAATTTTCGCTTTTGTGCGACGCGGGGAATTGACGGCGCGAGACCGCGACGCGCGGTGAGACGGGACTCACCGTTCTGTCACATCGCCGCCGACGTGTCGCTCATCCGCCGCTCATCGATTGCTTCAGTTTCGCCACCTCGATGTCCGCCTGCCGCGTGGGCTCCGGAATGCGGTACCGCGTGCGGCACGCCAGCGCGAGTTCCGCGGCCGTCCCCAGATCGACGCGGTGGCCGACGCTCACGAACAGCGGACGCGTCCGCTCGCGCGTGCGGAGCACGAGGCCGATCTGCTCGCCCTTGTCCGTCAGCGGCGACGATGCACCGGCCTCGTCCGCAGGGTCGTCGAAGGTGCCGATGAGCCTGCTCTTGGCGACGCCGACGCCGGGCACGTCGAGCGTGATGGCGACGTGACACGCGAGCCCGCAGCGGCGCGGGTGGGCGTAGCCTTGGCCGTCGAAGCAGATCACGCCGAACTCGTGTTTCAGAGCGCCGATTGCCTTCATCACGGTCGGCCCCTCGCGGAAGCTGAGGAAGCCGGGGATGTACGGCGCCCCCACCGGCCCGCTCGCGTGGGCGACCTCGACGACGCGCTGCGCCTCGCGGTCGTACACGACCGCCGCCGCGAAGACGGTGGACTTGTCCGCCGAGAACGCCGCGTCCGCCCCGGCCACGAACCGCGGCAGCGGCCGCAGCGGCCGCACGACCAGCCGCTCGCGCAGGGCGGCCTGCGTCGCCTTCCACTCTTTCATCAGCTCGGAGTACTTGCCGCCGTTCGACGAGGCCATGCGGCGGAGCATATCGCGCGGCGATGCGCACGACATCGCCGCCGTTGCCGACGGGCGGGAAATCGAGAAGGACGGGGATGCCGCGGCGTCGGCTGGTTCCAGCGCCGTCGTGGGATCTTCGCCGGTGCTGCGCCGGCCATCACCGGCCGTCAGCCTCGCTCGCTCCCGAGCCAGTGCTCCGGCAGGAGTTCGCGAAGGGTCGCGACCCGGCCATCGGGGAGCGCGACGCGGGCGTCGAGGTTCGCGCGGTTCACCTGCACCATCAACTCGCGGCACCGGCCGCACGGCGACAGCACGCCGTCTTCGCAGACGGCGACGATCGTGTCGATCACCGTCTCGCGGCACTTGAGCATCTCCGCGACGGCGGCGTGTTCGGCGCAGAAGCCGATGCCGCAACTCACGTCGACGCAGACGCCAGTGTAGGTGCGTCCGGACATGGACAAGATCGCGGCCGCCACGGTCGCGGCGGACATATTGGGGCGGGCGAGCCGGATTTCCCCGACGAGCGGCCGAGCGGCGCGGATCAGCGCTTGCACCTTGGCGTCCATACGGGTCGGCCGCGACGGCTACGCGACGTTCAGGTTCGCGAGGTAGTTCTCGAGGTCCCGGCGCTGGGTGTCACGCTTCTCGTGCAGTTCGTCGATCGCGTCGCGCAGGTCCTCGATCTCGGTCTCCTGCTCGTTGAGCTTCTTCACGATGCGGTTGTAGTACTCCGTGTTCGGCTGCACGGCCTGGATGTTCTCGCGCATCCGGTCCTGTTCGTCGGTGATCGCCTTGATCCGCTGCTGCCACTCCTGCACCTGCCGCTCGGTCTCGGCGAGCGTGCGCTTCAGCGCGACGGCCTTGGCCAGCGCTTCCTTCACGGCGGCGGGGACCGGGCCGGTGCGGGCGTAGACCTCGAGTTGACCGGGGTCGGCGGGGAGGATGGCGATCGCCTCGGCGCGGACGAGTTCCTCCTTCACCGTCAGCTTCGTCTGCTTGCCGGCCGGGCTCTGGCCCTTGAAGCGGTAGAGTTGCTCGGTCGTCTCGACCGGGTCGGCCGTGCCGACGAGTTTCCACCCCTGCCGCCGGGCGTGCTCGATCAGCAGCGTCTTGTCCTTCTGCCCCTTGTTCTCGGCGGCGTAGTCGGTCGATGACACGTTCTTGTACGTCAGTTGCAGGACGCCCTTGACGATCCGTCCGGCGATCACGCTGCTCTCGGACTGGCCGCTCTTGGCGTCGACGCGCACCTGCTGGTCGACGCCGAAGCTCAGCAGCCGCTCCTGGCCCGGCGGCACGTCGTCGACCCGGGCGTCGCCGGCGTACGTCCCCGCCTCCAGGACGGTGACGGGCCTGGAGCAGGTGCTTGCCGCTGGTGTTCTTCACGCGCACGCCGTTGAGCGGGTGCTTCGCCAGCACGTTCGGGTTGTAGATGCTGAGGCGTTCGACCTCGACGGCGTCGGCGACGATCGGGATCATCGCCGAGCGTTGCCGCGGCAGGCTGACGCTGCCGACCGTGTACTGGAACAGCTCGCCCACGTCCGCCGCCGACGCCAGCGACGCGACCGAGGCGGCGGCGTCGAGTTCGCCGAGCGGCTCCATCTCGTCGGCCGCCGCGAGCGTGCCGCGGTTCGCGTAGAACCGCTCGGTCGGCGCGGAGGACGGCGGCGCGGCGGCCATCTGTCGGGCCAGCTTGCGCCGCGGCACGCCCCCGCCGCCCCCGCCGGCCGCGCCGGCGGGGGCAGGGGCCGCGGGGGCCGCGCCAGCCGCGAAGTCGACGCTGCCCGTCAGGCTCAGCCCCGCGTCGTACGTCTGGGGCGTCAGGCTCGCGTAGAGTTCCGGCTGCACGGTCGGCCGCGGCACGTAGAGCGGGCTGTACAAGTTCTGGATGAAGCTGATCGGCCGCCCGCTGACGAGGCTGAGCTGCACGTCGGACCAGTCGCTGTCGGTCTGATTCTCGACGATCGCCCACCCCTGCAACTGCGCCTTACCGGGCTGCGCCCCCGCGCCGGCGCCGCCCTCCTTTTCGCGCGGGCCCGCAGGGCCCTGTTTTCCGGTCGTCGCATCCGGCGCCGCAGGCGCCTTGTCGTCGCTCGACAGGATCAATCGATAGCTCGTCTTCCACACCGGCGTCTCGACCACGTACCCCACGCGCACGCGCCGCTCGCCCTGCCCGCGGAAGTTGATCGTCACCGGCTTCTTGTCCTGATCGCGCGACTGGGCCAGCGCGGCCAGTGCCCGCTCCAGCTCTTCGCGCAGGGCCGGGTCCTGCAATTGCAGCGAACTCACCTGGTCGAGTTCCACCGCGCGGATGCCGGCCGGCCCGATGAGGTTCAGGACCCAGACCTCGACGACCTGCCCCTTCTGCGCGTCGCCGGCCGGCTTGCGCTTCTTCTCGACGCCGAGGATCGTGCCCTCCACCTCGGCCGCCTCGACGCTGAGGCGGAGCGTGATCTTCGCGCCGCGGAGTTGGCCGAGCAGTTCGGCCAGCGACGGGTTGCTCGTGATGTCGACCTGGAAGCTGCGCAGCGTCTTGGAGACCGGGTCCTGGCTCGGGTAGGTGATCGTCGTGACCTTCCCGTCGTCGAGGTCCTGGAGGACGAGGCTCTTGAGGATGTCGTTGATCTGCTGCGTCTTGAACCGCAGCTCGGTCGAGCCGTCGCCCCGGACGGTGCCGAAGTGCTCGAAGTAGCCGACGCCGCTGGAGAAGAGCACCACGACCTTCACCGGCACCTCAGCCTGTGGCTTGGGCGCCTGCGGTTGGGTCGCCGGTGGTTGTGGCGCCCGCGGCGGCGCGGCGGACGGGGGGAGTTGCTGCCCGTGGGCGTTGCTCATGGGGAGGATTCCGAAGGAGATCGTCGTCGCCGCCAGGACCGCCGCCGCCAGCCGTTGCATGTTCGCTCCTTTGCTCCGCGTCCGCCAGTACGTGGAAACACCTCCCGGTTCGACGCGGCGGGAGGCGGATGGTTCCCCAAGACCTGCAGCAGGTCGATTTCTTCCCGCGCAGGCCGTGCGATCGCGATAGTCGGGCTACAGCGCCCGCGACACCCGCCTCCCCCAATTTCACGGAGTCGGACGCGGGACGTCCGTCCGCACCCGCGAATCCCGCCAAAAAAAGGGTCCGCTTTGACGGGACTTGGGTTTCGTCCCATAATTGCCCCGTCGCGACCGGGGACTTCCCTAGGACCGGCTTCAGCTTTTCCTTGCTGTGCGGGTGGCGGGTCGGCGTTACCATCGCACGCGGCCGCCCGGCCCGCTCCGGTGGAGCGGCGACGGCGGCGACGGCAGCCCCCCGCGGATCACGTCCCTCGACGCGCGTGGCGTTCGGGTCGTGTCGGTTCGCGAACCGGCGGCGGTCGCCCCACCTTGTGCCGCCGCGCCGATTCAGCGGGCGGACGGGGCGGGCCGGGGCCTTTTCCCGCGAGCGTGACGGCACGCCGCCGGCGAGACGGCCGCGTCCGCCGTGGGTGGGGTTGCCCGCCCGGCGGCGGACCGATCAGCGGCGCGCACGCGCCCGGGGCCGCCCAACCCCCTCGAGTTGATTTCAGGAGTGAAAGCACATGAGCATTCGGTCGTTCTTCGTCAGCCGCGGTCGTCGTTCGGCATCTGACGCGTCCAGCCCCGCCGCCGCCGCCGCGGGCCGCGGCGCCGGCGCCGTGGTCGCCGCGGCCCTGGAGGCGCTGGAGGAGCGTCGGCTGTTCGCGACGTTCGCCGCGACGGCCGACACGTTCGTGCGCGACGGCGGGACGTTCGCGGGCGTGAACTTCGGCGCGTCCGATCTCCTGTTCACGAAGAACGCCGCCGGCGACACGCGCGGGCGCACGAAGTTCGACGTCGCCGGCGCCGGCACGGTCGGCACCGCCGTGCTGCGGTTCGACGCCTGCAGGGCGAGGCGTCGGCCGACGCGCGGGTGGGGATCTTCGCCGTCACCGAGACCGGGTGGGTCGAGGGCAACGGCACCACGACCAACGCCGACGGCGACGGCGCCGACGCCGACAACAACCCCGCCGGCGAGCTGACCTACGCCAACCGCCCCGCCTCGGCCGGCGAGGCTGGACATCGCGACGGTGAGCGGCAACTCGGTGCAGACCTACTCGTTCGACGTGACGAACTACGTCCGCGCCGAGCGGCAGGCCGGCCGCGGGACCGTCGCGTTCGTGATCCGCAACCTCGACGCCGGCGCTGACACGTCGCGTACACGTCGAGCGAGGACGCCAGCGGGTTCGGCCCCGCGCTCGACATCACCGCCGAGGCCGGCCCCAGCTGCCGAGCTGTCTGCCGACGACGTCGCGGTGCCGCCGGGCGGCACGTCGCACGCGGTGACCGTCACGTACACCGACCCGGACGACGTCGAGGTCCTGAACATCACGACCGACGACCTGCTCGTGTTCGGCCCGACCGGCGCGGAACTGGAGGTCGTCACCGCCAGCCCGTCGCCGGCGTCGAACGGCTCGCCGGTGACCGTCACCTACACGATCGCCGCGCCCGGCGGGTCGTGGGACGCGGCCGACAACGGCACGTACACCGTGCGCCTCGCGGCCGGGCAGGTCACCGACGTGCTGGAGAACGTCGCGCCGCCGGGCGTGCTCGGCACGTTCGACGTCGCCGGCGACGGCGTCACGCCGCCGCCGCCCAACGGCGGGCCGAGCGCCACGCTCGCGGCCCAGAACGTCACCGGCGCCGCGACGGGCCACACGTGCGTCGTCACCTCCGCCGACCCCGACAACGTCCAGCGCGCCAGCATCGAGGCCGACGACGTCACCGTCACCGGCGCGGGCGGCCCGCTGACCGTCACCGGCGTCACCGTCACGCCCAACGCCAACGGCACGAGCCTCGTCGCCACCTACACCGTGCAGGGGCCGGGCGGCGGGTGGGACCAGGCCGACAACGGCACCTACACCGTCGCCCTCAAGGCCGACGAGGTCCGCGACGTCGACGGCAACGCCGCCCCCGCCGGCACGCTCGGCACGTTCAACGCCGCGATCGCTGACGGCGGCGGCGGCGGCGGCGGCGACCGCACGTCGGTCGGCGCGTTCGGGCCGGGCACGGCCAACGCGCGGGGCCTCACGTTCACCGACGCCGACGGCACGGTCGTCACCGTCGCCGTGCGCGGCACCGGCACCGGCGAGGTCTTCCTCGACGGCAACGCCTACGACGTCGACCTCGCCGGCACCAACCCCGCCTCGGCCCTGACGATCCGCGCCCGGGGCGGCAGCGACGGCCGCGTCCGCATCGGCGACGTGGCGGCGCCCGCCGGGCTCCGCTCGATCACCGGCAGGACGGCCGACCTCGCCGGCGCCGTCAACGTCGGCGGCGCGTTCGGCAAGCTCGCGATGGGCAACGTGCTCGGCGGCTCGCTCGTGGCCGGGAGCGGCGGGCAGGTCGCCGTCGCGGTCGGCGACGTGACGAACTTCTCGATCCAGTCCGGCAGCCCGATCCGGTCGGTCACGGCCAACAGCTGGATCGACGACGGCGCGGCCGACGTGATTTCGGCGCCGTCGATCGGCAACGTGAACGTCCGCGGCGGGTACGCCGCCGACATCGAGACCGCCACGCTGCGGAACCTGAACGTGCGCGGCGCGATCACCGGCGCGACGATCCGCTCGAGCGGACCGGTCGGGCGGGTGACGGCCGGCGGGATGAGTGACAGCGCGGTGCTCGTCGCGGTCGACGGCGACGCGCTGCCGACCGCCGCCGCCGGGTTCACCGACCCCGGCGCCACGCTCGGCGGCGTCAACATCAAGGGGACGTTCAGCGACTCGCTCGTGGCGGCGCCGAACATCCGCACCGCGTCGCTCGGGTCGGTGCTGACGACCAACAACGGCACGCCGACCGGCGTCGCCGCCGACACGATCCGCTCGATCCGCGCCACGGCGGGCGGCCTCGGCGGCGTCCGCCTCCGGAGCCTCGACGACCCGGCCGCCAGCGTCAGCGACCAGGACTTCGTCATCCGGCTCGTCTGACGTGACGGCCGGGCCGGCGGCCCTTACACTGCGAAGAAGTCGCGACCGCGGCCGACGGGCCGCGGTCGCGTCGTCATGTGCGAGCCGCGGGAATCGCTTTCGCGCCGTTGGGAATGCCCCCTCTACACGTCGTGCCTTTCGGGATCTTCAGCCGCGCGACGTGATCGCCACGAATCGGGCTGGGCGGAATCGTCCCGGGCGCTGCGATCAGGCACGCTCGCGAGGGTTTTGGTCGAACAAGTCAGTCTCTGACGAGCCGCGGTCCCGGATTCCACCAGAATCCTCGCCGGTCGTCGGCAGCGGAGGTGGTCTTGCGTCTTTCCCTTTCGTCCCGCCGGTCTGCGCAGTCAGATGAGTCAGCCGCACGTTCCGCCGCGCCGAGTGCGCGGGCCGTCGTGGAGCCGATGGAGGCGCGGCGGCACTTCTCGGTGACGTACGGGCCGGTGGCGACCGTCAACGCGGGGCGCACGCCGGGGCACCAGTCGGAGGCGTCGATCGGGGTCGACCCGACGAACCCGTCGCGCGTGTTCGCCGCGTCGAACTACAACCGCTCGTCGCTGCTGGCATACGCCAGCACCGACGGCGGCGCGACGTGGGCCGTCCGCGAGGTGGGCACCGAGGTGGACGGCCTGCCGCACGCCTGCTGCGACCCGACCGTCGCGTTCGACCGGTTCGGCAACCTGTACCTCGGCTACGTCAACGTCGACACCGGCGCGACGGAGGTCATCCTCAGCGTCGACGGCGGCCTCACGTTCCGCCCGCTCGCGACGCTCAAGGGGACACCGACCAGCCGACGATCACGGTGGGAAACGACTCGGTCTGGGTCGCGTACCAACTCGAGGACGGCGCGCCGACGCGGCGCGCGGCCGTGCGGGGGCCGGGCGAGGTGCGGAAGTTCGGCCGGGCCCGCACGATCGAGGGCCCGCCGCGGCAGAACGTGGGGGACATCGCCGTCGGCCCGCGCGGGCAGGTGATGGTCGCCTACCAGCGCCCGCCGGGCGGCGAGGGGCCGAGCACGGTCGTCGTCCGCACGGCCGACGGGCGCAGGCGGTTCGGCGCTGCCGATCAACGTGACCGAGACGCAGGTCGGCGACCGCGACACGATCCCCGCAGTCGCCGCTCGATCGACGCCGCCGCCGGCCTCGCCTACGACCGCAGCGGCGGGCCGTTCACCGGGCGGGCCTACCTCGTTTACACCGACGAGACGGCCCCGAGAACAACGACACCGACGTGCTGCTCCGCTACAGCGACGACGACGGCCGCACCTGGTCGCCCGCTGTGGCGCGTGAACGACGACGCGACGCCGAACAGCCAGTTCTTCCCGCGCGTGGCGGTCGACCAGGCCACCGGCGCGGTGGCGCTCGCGTGGCACGACGCGCGGGGACCTCGGCGTGCAGGGGGCCGGCAGCCGACGCGATCGCGAACAACGACGCCGGCCTGTGGGGCGTGGCCGGCACGCCGACGGCGTCGGGCGTCGCTTTCGCCGAACGTGCGGCTCAGCACCGGCGTCTCCAGCGCGTTCCTCGCGGGGAACTCATCGAGTTCGGCGACTACATCGGCCTTGACATCAATCAGGGCGTGATGCACGCGGCTTGGGGCGACAACTCGAACAGCACCGGCGACAACCCGGACGGCACGCTGTCGAAGATGGACGTCTACGCCGCCCGCACGACCGTCGCGGGGCGCCGCCTCACCCCCGGCGCCCGACGGCGACGCTGTCGGTCGCCGAGACCGTCCGCCGCGGCCGGGGCACGCGGCTCACCGTCACGTACTCCAACCCCGACCGGGCGGGCGTCACCGGGTTCGACGACGCGGACCTGCTCGTGAGCGGCCCGAACGGCTTCGCCCAGGACGCGACGTTCCGCAACGCCCGGCCGCGCCGGGAGACGGTCGTCGCCACGTACCGCATCGAAGCCCCCGGCGGCCGCTGGGACGCCGCCGACGCCGGCACCTACACGATCGCCCTCCGCCCCGATCAGACTCGTTCTCAGGCCGGCGTGTCCGCGGCGGGGCGCGACCTGTTCGGCAGCTTTCGCGTCGTCTGAGTCGGGCTGTTGGGACGGTCCAAAGAACCTGATCGTCACGTGGCGAGGACGGGGCCGAAAGCCGTCATGCCCAGGAGCCACGGCGACGAGGAATCCCGGCTGGGGGACGCGTCAAACCACCCCGAGGTGGGTCGGGTCGCCACCGCTCCCCTCGGGATGACCTGTCTCACCGGAGAGTGGCGCGGACGGTCACGTTCTCCGGAATTGAGCTGATTCCCCTGCGATCCGGGCGGCGCGCGCCCCGCTTGGCGTGATCCCAACCTGCCCCCAACTCTGGGCGGTTCACCTGCACAACAACCCGATCCCCACCCCACCACTCAACTACCCAACCGCCCCACCACCCCGCCACTCCTCCCGCACGATCCTCGCGCCCGGGCCCGGCGTACGGCTGGGGTGGGGCGAACCAGGCCGCTTCCTTCACCCGTACAGGTTCCTTACAATCCGCCGCTCGCGCGCCCGGGCGATCCGGGCGCTTACAGTAGGGGCACCAGCCGTCGTCCCGGGGGCAATCGAGAGCCGTTCCGCATGAGCCTGAAACAGATCAAAATCCGCGCGCCCGCGAGCACAACCTCAAGAACGTCTCGGTCGACATCCCCCGCGACCAGCTCGTGGTCGTCACCGGCCTGTCCGGGTCGGGCAAGTCGACGCTCGCGTTCGACACGGTCTTCGCGGAGGGGCGGCGCAAGCATGGAATCGCTGTCGGCCTACGCCCGGCAGTTCCTCGACCAGCTCCAGAAGCCGGACGTCGACGAGGTCGAGGGCCTGCCGCCGACGATCGCGATCGAGCAGCGGTCGGCCAGCAGCAACCCGCGGTCGACCGTCGCGACGACGACCGAGATCTACGACTACCTCCGCGTGCTCTTCGCCCGCGCCGGCACCCCGCACTGCTGGGAGTGCGGCCGCGAGATCAGCAGCCAGTCGATCAGCCAGATCGTCGACGCCGTGATGGCCTACTCGGCGGGCACGAAGATCATGATCCTCTCGCCGCTGATCCGTGGTCAGAAGGGGGAGCACAAGGACACGTTCGGCGCGATCCACAAGCAGGGGTTCGTCCGCGCCCGCGTCGACGGCACGATCCACGAACTGCCCAACCCCGAGGCCGCCCCGAAGCTCGCCAAGACGTTCGCGCACCACATCGAGGCGGTCGTCGACCGCATCGTGATCAAGCCGGACATCCTCGCCGCGTCGCCGACTCGATCGAGACGAGCCTGAAGTTCAGCCAGGGCCTGGTGATCGTGATGGTCGGCCAGCCGGACGGCACGTGGGTGGATCAGGTGTTCAGCGAGAAGTTCGCCTGCCCGGTGCATCCGAACGTGTCGCTGCCGGAACTCGAGCCGCGGCTGTTCAGCTTCAACTCGCCGCACGGCGCTGCCCGGACTGCCACGGCCTCGGGGACCACGAGCGAGTTCGACCCCGACCTCATCGTCAACGACGAGAGCTTGTCGCTCGAGGGCGGCGCGGTGGAGGCGTGGCGGAAGAACGGCAAGCGGATGAACATCTACTACAGCCGGGTGCTCCGGCAGTTCAGCCGCGACTTCAAGATCGAGTACACCGGCCCGTACAAGGACATCCCCAAGAAGACGCGGGAGATCCTGATGTACGGCACCGACGCCAAGGGCGACGCCGGCACCGGCACGTGGTTCGAGGGCGTGATCCCCAACCTACAGCGCCGCTTCGAGAACACCGAGAGCGACTGGGTGCAGCACAAGCTCTACCAGTACATGAGCGAGCAGCCGTGCGCCACCTGCCACGGCACGCGGCTGAAGAAGGAGGCGCTGGCCGTCCGCCTGCACACGACCACGCCGATCGACGTCACTCCGCCGGACGAGATCCACACCCCGCCCGCCCTGGCCGATGCGCGCCGAGGACGGCTCCAATGCCGCCCCCGCCGCAGAACCACGGCGGGTTCGATTCCGTCGCCACGCCGACCGAGGAAGAGCCCTGCGAGGCGAGCGTGAAGAACGCCGCCGGCAAGACGGGCAAGAGCGCGCCGCGGGCAAGAAGAACGGCAACGGCAGCCGCCAAGGCCGCCGACGCCCGCCGCTCGTGCTGCCCGGTTACAGCGTCGACGACGTCACACGCCTGACGGTCGCGCGGGCGAAGCAGTTCTTCGAGAAGCTGCGCTCAGCCAGGAGGGGCAGAAGATCTCCGAGCCGATCGTGCGCGATCGGCGCGCCTCGGCTTCATGGTCGACGTCGGCCTGGGCTACCTCACGCTCGACCGCAAGACGGGCAGCCTCTCCGGCGGCGAGGCGCAAGCGCATCCGCCTGGCCACGCAGGTGGGGTCCCGGGAAACGTCGGCGTCTGCTACGTGCTCGACGAGCCGACGATCGGCCTGCACCAGCGCGACAACACGCGCCTCATCCGCACGCTGCTCCGCCTGCGCGACATCGGCAACACCGTGCTGATGGTCGAGCACGACGAGGACTGCATCCGCGGCCGACTACCTCATCGACATCGGCCCGGGCGCCGGCGCGCACGGCGGCAACCTCGTGGCGCACGGCCCGCTGCCGGCGGTGCTCGAGCAGACGCAGAGCGTGACGATCAAGTACCTCGTCGGCGAGAAGTCCATCGTCACCCCGAGACCCGCCGCCCGCTCGACGTCGACAAGAACTGCCTCGAACTCAAGGGGTGCCGCGAGAACAACCTCAAGAACGTCGACGTGCGCATCCGCTCGGCGGGTTCGTCTGCGTCACCGGCGTCAGCGGGTCGGGCAAGAGCACGCTCATCAACCAGACGCTGCTCCCGGCCCTCAAGCGCAAGCTGTACAGCTCGAAGGTGAAGGCCGGCGTGCACAAGGCGGCTCCAACGGTTGCGCGAAGGTCGACAAGGTGATCGAGATCGACCAGAGCCCGATCGGCCGCACCCCGCAGCAACCCGGCCACCTACACCGGCGTGTTCGACGAGATCCGCAAGGTGTTCGCCAAGACCCGCGAGGCGAAGATCCGCGGCTACGAGGCCGGCCGCTTCAGTTTCAACGTCAAGGGCGGCCGCTGAGAGCTGCTGCGGGCAGGGCACGAAGAAGATCGAGATGCACTTCCTGCCCGACGTGTACGTCAACTGCGAGGTCTGCCACGGCACGCGGTACAACGCGCAGACGCTGGAGATCCACTACCGCGGCAAGACGATCGCCGACGTGCTGGCGATGACCGTCGAGGAGTCGGTCGCGTTCTTCGAGAACTTCCCGGTCATCCACCGCCAGCTCAAGAGCCTGCACGACGTCGGCCTGAGCTACGTGAAGCTCGGCCAGCCCAGCACGCAGCTCTCCGGCGGCGAGGCACTTGCGTGAAGCTGGCGACGGAACTCGGCAAGAACCCGACCGGCCACACGCTCTACGTGCTCGACGAGCCAACGACGGGCCTGCACTTCGCCGACATCCAGAACCTGCTCAACGTGCTCAACACACTGGCCGACATGGGCAACACGGTGCTCGTGATCGAGCACAACCTCGACGTGATCAAGTGCGCCGACTGGATCATCGACGCGCTGGGCCCCGAGGGCGGCGACGGCGGCGGCACCCTCGTCGCCGCCGGCACGCCGGAGCAGGTCGTTGAGACCGCCGGCAGCCACACGGCCGAGTACCTCAAGCCCAAGCTCCGCCCGACCGAGCCGGCCGCCGCGGCGCCGGCGCCCCGCGCTGACCAGCCGCCGCCGCGCGGCGGCCGCGGCGAGCCGCGTGAGCGGGCGGCGCCGTGGACGCTCGGCTCGAGTCGATGTTGACGTCGGTGTTCGCGGACCTGTAGTTCAAAACGGGGAGTGCGCGCTCTGCGAGCGGCGGCTAAACCGAGGGCGCGGGGGTCGGCGGCGTCGAGGGTCGTGCGCTGCGCTGCGAGTTCGGTCCCCATTGATCGCGCGGCGCGGCGCACTGATCTTCGGGGCATGAACCGAGACGACCTGGCCAAGCAGCATCGCCGACGTCGCCCTGCTCCGCGGCGAGTTCACGCTCCGCAGCGGGCGCACGAGCAAGTACTACCTAGACAAGTACCTCTTCGAGACCCGCCCGGAGATCCTTCGCGAGCTCGGCAAGATGTTCGCCGCCCGCGTGACCGCCGGCGTCGACCGCATCGCCGGCGCGGAGCTCGGCGCCCGTCGCGCGCTGGCGGCCGCCACCGCGATGGAGTGCGGCAAGCCGTTCGTCATCATCCGCAACCAGAAGAAGGACTACGGCACGAGCAAACTCGTCGAGGGGACGCTAAACGCGGGCGAGCCGCGTGCTGATCGTCGAGGACGTGCTCACCACCGGCGGGCAGGTGCTCGAGGCGGCCAAGACGCTCGAGGGCGGCGGCGCCACGATCGACCGCATCGTCGCCGTGATCGATCGCGAGGAGGGCGCCCGCCAGAACATCGAATCGGCCGGCTACAAGTACGAGAGCCTGTTCACGACGACGGACCTGGGCGTGAAGTGACCGGCGCGAGCAATTCAATGGACTAGATCAGGCGTCAATTCGTCCTTGAAGATGCAGAGGAAGTCTTCCGCCTCCTTGAGGCTGAAGACGACGAAGCGCCGGCGGAAGCTGACTCGCGGCAATCACGCCCGACGTGACATCTAAGCCGAGTGCCCGGGCACCGCGGGTGGGTTCCCGCGTGCAGGTAGACCTTGTCCGGGAGCACCCCGAGCGCGCCCGATCCTGAGTGCGGTGTCATATCGGGCCAGGGTTCCAAAGCCGGGAACCGCGGCGTCTTCCACGATCCGGATCAGATCGTCGAACCGCGTGACTTGGCTGATGTCACCCATCCGCTCCATCAAGTGGTCGCGGACCGTGCGGAGAACCGCCTGCTTCAGCGCCGCTGGTGAGGCTGCCGTTTGCCATCCGCGGTGAGCGCGCGGGCGCCCACGGTCCGTTGCCTCCTCGACCCGTCGGCGCTCCGCCAGTCGTCCAAGCCGGCCGCGTGACTCTCGCGGTAATGCGTCTCGTACTCATTCACGAGCGTTGCGAGGACCGGCGGCCGGGCTCCGCCGGGGAGACGGGCACCCGCCGCCGGCCACCGGCATTGAGCACCCTCGCGCGCCTGGCGTCCCGCCACGTCGACTCGACGGCGTCATTCCACTTCCTCCGCCACCTCGTCGATCGCCTCGTCGACCTCCTTGGCGGTCATCAGCCCGAGGTCCTCCAGCGCCAGCAGGGCCGCCTTCTGCTCGGCCATCTTCTTGTTCGGGCCCCAGGCGGTGGTGAAGCGGCGGCCGTCGATCATCACGCCGATCTCGAAGCACTTGCTGTGGTCGGGGCCCTTCTCGTCGAGCAGCTCGTAGACCGGCGTGGCGCCCATCACCTTCTGCGCGTGCTGCTGGAGGACGGCCTTGTAGTTCTGGAGGCTGGCGTCGCGGCCGATCTCCTCGATCTTCGGCCGCATCGTGCGCAGGACGTACTCCTTCACCACCTCGAACCCGCCGTCGAGGTAGACCGCCGCCACGATCGACTCGTACACCGCCGCCGCCAGCGAGCTGGGCATCGCGCTGCGCGAGCTGATCCCCTTGCCGATGATGAGGCAGTCGGTCAGCCCGGTGTCGTTCGCCACCTCGGCGCAGGTGCGGCGGGAGACGACGGCGGACTTGATCTTGGTCAGCTCCCCCTCCTGCTTGTCGGGGAACTGGCGGAACAGTTCCTCGCAGATGATCAGGTCGAGGACGGCGTCGCCGAGGAACTCCATGCGCTCGTTGCTGTCGAGGCGGTTGTCCGCGCTCGACGCGTGGGTGAGCGATTCCTTCAGGAGGTCCAGGTCCTGGAACGAGTAGCCGAGGATCTCCTCGGCCGTGGCGATGGCTTCGGGTGTCACGCGCGCGGGCTCCCATGCGGGGTACGACTCACGGCGGCGATCCGGCGGGCGGGACCGGCGGGCGCGGCGACTACGCGGCTGGCTGGGCGGGAGGGGTTGAGAAGAACGCGAGCTTTGGCGATCGCCGGCGGCCCGTCGCCCCGTCCCACGGGGAGGGCCGCCCGATCGGCAAGACCGGTATTCCGCTCGATCCGGCACACCGAGCCCGCCGGCGGGACGCGCCGAACGGCTCGCGACGGAGCACCTGGCCCCACGGCCGCCCAACGGCGACACGCGGGCGAGATTGCGGGAAATTAACCGGGTTTACGGGGGAAAGTCAATCGTGAAGTGGGAGGGAGGTCAAGGGTCAAGGGTCAAGGGTCAGGAGCTGAAGGGTTAAGCGCGAAGGGCAACGGGCAAGGTTCGAGAACGTTAGTTGGATGACCGACGCGGAACTGCCAGGGGCCACCGTCCGCTGACCCTTGACTCTTGACTCTTGACCCTTGACTCCTCCCCCACCCCTACCCGAACGGCGTCTCCGGCCCGGTGAAGAACTGGAGCCAGGCGGGTTCGTTGTAGCCGAGGTCGCGCTGGGTCATTCGGCGGAGGCTGCGGCGGGCCTGCCAGGCGATGCCGAAGTCGCGCTCGTTCAGCCGCGCGACGAGCGCGCGGGCGACGTTCAACTGCTTGTAATGCTTCAGCGCCTCGGTCGCCGCGAAACGCACGTCGCGCGCCTCCTCCGGGCCGTTCAGCAGCGCCAGCAGCGGCGCGGCGGCGGCGGGGTCGGGCAGGTTCGTCAGCGCCTTGGCCCCCTCGAGCCGCACGAGGTCGCTCGGGTCGGTCAACGACCGGATGTACACGTCCGTCGCGCCGGCGTCGCGCGCGCGGTTCAGCGAGCGCACCGCGACGGCGCGCACGAGCGGGTCGGGGTCGTTCGTGGCGATCTGGCGGTAGCGCGTCGTGTACGGCGGGCGCTTGGCGAAGTCGTGGTCAACGAGCCGCGTCATCCCCTTCCAACGCAGGTCGGGCGACGCGTCGTTCTCCATCTGCCGCGCGTACCGCCCCGGCGTGTTGCCCGCGACCATGTCCGACGCCCGGCGGATCTGCTGACACCCGGTCGCGCACGACGCGAGCAAAATCAGCATCGCGGCGGCGAGCGATCGGCAGGCGGGACGGCGGGGAAGGGTCAGTGTCATCATGAACTCGGGGTCGCTTCCCTCGTCGATCGACCCGCCATCGTCACACCGCTTCCCGAAACGGCACGGGCCCGCTCGTGAGCGCCTGCAACTGTTCGGGCGTCACGAGTTCCGGCGTGCGGATCTTCGCGCCGAGGAACCGCGGGGCCAACTTCGCGAACCGCACGGCGTCGTCGGTCACGAAGCACCGGACGGCGTCGAGGTCGGCGCTCTCGACGTCCTCGGCGGTCGTCGCCGGGATCGCCGGGCCGGGCCGCAGCAGGCCGGTGGTGCGGAGTCGGCGGGCGACATCTTCGGCGCACTGGTCGGCCGAGTCAATCACGCGCACGCGCTCGCCGAGCATGCGGCCGATCAGGCCCTTCAGCACCGGGTAGTGCGTGCACCCGAGCACCAGCACGTCGATCTTGCGCTTCGCCAGCGGCAGCAGGTAACCCTTCAGCGCCATCCGCAACAGCGGGTCGCGGTCGTGCCGCCCCTCCTCGATCATCGCGGCGAGCAGCGGCGCCTGCTGGAGCAGGAGGCGGACGTGGCTGCGGTGGCGGTGGATCGCCCGCTCGTACGCCTTGGACCGCACGGTCGCCTCGGTGGCGAGCACGCCGATGACCGGCACCGCCTTGGCCCCCGCCGCCCCGGCCGCCGCCTTGGCGCCCGGCTCGATCACGCCGCTGAACGATATCTCGGGGAACGCCGCCCGCACGGCCGGCATCGCCAGGGCGGTGGCGGTGTTGCAGGCGATCACGACATGCTTCGGGCGGTGCGGCCGCAGGAACGCGACGATCTGCCGGACGTACGCCGTGACCGTCGGCGCCGACCGGTTGCCGTACGGCAGGCGGGCGGTGTCGCCGAAGTAGAGCAGCCGCTCGTGGGGCAGGGCCGCGCGGATCGACCGGGCGACGGTTAATCCGCCCAGGCCACTGTCGAGGACTATAATCGGGGAGTTCGGCGACATAAGGGGGCGCAGCCGGTCGCGCGGACGCGCGGCGGGCCCGGCCGACGACGTTCGTCGGTCCCCGACTCGCCGGTTCGCGCCAGACCCGCGGCCGGTCGTTATCGGGCCGCCGCCGGGCTTTTCTTGACAATCCCCCGCGGCCTGCCGACACTCGAACCGGCCGCGACCATACACCCGGAGTTTGCCATGACCGACGCGTTGAAAGACAAGAAGGTGCTCCTCGTCGACGACGACTCGGACATCCTGTTCAGCATGCAGGCCGCCTTCGAACCGACCGGCGCGCAGATCGAGACGGCCGGCAACGGCAACAAGGCGGTGGAACTCGCGGAGCGGAACCAGCCCGACCTCGTCGTGCTCGACATGATGCTCCCCGGGCGCAGCGGGTTCCTCGTGCTGGAGAAGATCAAGGCGAAGAAGCCGCGCAACGCCAAGCCGTTCGTGATCATGATCACCGGCAACCAGGGCGCGCGGCACAAGATGTACGCCGAGAGCCTCGGCGTCAGCGAGTACTTGAACAAGCCCGTGAAGATGGACAAGCTCATCTCCGCCGCCGAGCGCCTGCTCAGCCCCGCGCCGACGGCGTGAGCCGCCCAGTCGTGCCCGTATACGCGGGAGTGCGTGCGGGCGCGTCGCCGCGAGTGCAGGCGCGTTGCCGCGAGTGCAGGCGCGTTGCCGCGAGCACGCGGAATGCTGATCGTCGATCACGGTTCGGAATGATCTACCCCGCGGAGCGCACCTGATAGCCGCGGGCGGAAGCCCGTCGGTCTTTCTGCGGAAGACCAGCGGGCTTCCGCCCGCGGCTATGAGGTGCAACCGGCGCTTTCTGGCACGCTGCGATCCGCGGCAATTCTTTCGGTCCTACGAGTCCACCTTCGCATAATTATGTAACGGGCGGACATTGCCGACGCTTGCCCATCGCCCCCCGCCCCGGCGCGTCGCCTTCCCTTGAAACCGCAGCGCGGATCGCCTATCGTGGCCCGCTTCCCGTCGCCGCATCGTGTGGCGCGGGACCCTACCATGACCGACCCGGCCGGCACGGATTGCTGGGGGTTTGGTGTCTAGGAGACCGCCTCGATGATGAACGCCGAAGCCAAGAACCAGATCGTCACCGACTACAAGATTCACGACAAGGACACCGGCTCGCCCGAGGTGCAGATCGCGCTGCTGACCCGGCAGATCACCGAGTTGACCGACCACCTGCGGACGCACAAGAAGGACCACTCGTCGCGCCGCGGGCTGCTCAAGATGGTCAGCCGGCGGAACAGTCTGCTGAAGTACCTCACCCGCGAGGACCGCACCCGCTACCAACAGATCATTCAGCGACTCGGCCTGCGTAAGTAAGGCCTGCCGCATTCAAGTGCTGAGCCCGGGTGGGCTCGGCACTTTTTGTTTACCCGTGTCGCGTTGAAGAAGTTGGACCACGGAGACACGGAGGTAGGAGGGGAAGACGAAGGTGGAGGATGGAAGATAGAGGATGGAGGAAGACGGAAGAGCCGGTCCCGGTGCTCTTCCTCCACCTTCCATTCTCCATCTTCCATCCTCGTCTTCTCCTCCCCGTGTCTCCGTGCTTGAATCCAGCAAAGTCGTTCGGACATTTACAAGAGGTTTATCCCCCGCCGCGCGCCCCTACCCCAACTGGCCTCCGGCCGCGGCGGGCAAACGAACGTCCCCCGGGTGGGTCTCACCCGCGCGGGGCGCGTGCCGAGGGGAAGTGCTGAATGATGACGGCTTGGAGCAGTTGCTAGTTGAGAGTTGCTAGTTGCTAGTAAGAGAGAAGAGCGCCAGGCGCCGCCCGCCTCTTCACTAGCAACTGACAACTAGCAACTAGCGACTTCCGCGAGCCCTCATCATTCCGCATTTCCTCCTGTCGGTCCCGCCCTGCCGCCCGCCGGGACGCGCGGCCCATCGCGCCGCCGGTTCGTTTTCCGAGAGAGGCCGGACAGAAGGAATCCCTGCATGCAACAAGCCATTCGAATCGAACGCCAGGTCGGCGGGCGCCCGCTCGTGATCTCGACCGGCACGTACGCCAAGCTCGCCGGCGGCGCGGTCACCGTGCAGTACGGCGACAGCGTCGTCTTCGGCGCCGTCGTCCGCGCCAACCCGCGCGAGGGCATCGACTTCTTCCCGCTCCAGGTCGACTACCGCGAGCGCCGCGCCGCCGCCGGCAAGTTCCCCGGCGGGTTCCTGAAGCGCGAGGGCCGGCCGACGACGAAGGAGATCCTCACCGCCCGCCTCATCGACCGCCCGATGCGCCCGCTGTTCCCCAAGGGGTTCATGGACGAGGTGCAGGTCCACCTGAACGTGCTGGCGTTCGACCACGAGAACGACCCGGACGTGTTCAGCGGGATCGCCGCCAGCGCCGCGATCGCGATCAGCGACATCCCGTTCATCCGCCCGATCGCGCACGTACGCGTCGGCCGGATCGAGGGCAAGCTCGTCCTGAACCCGACCGTGGAGCAGATCGAGTACAGCGACATGGACGTCGTCGTCGCCGGGACGCGCAACGCGATCAACATGATCGAGGTGGGCGCCCGCGAGACGACCGAGGACGACACCGCCGACGCGATCGAGTTCGGCCACAAGGCAATCATCGAGATCGTCGGGATGATCGAGGAACTCCAGCAGAAGGCCGGCACGCCGAAGGTCGGCGGGGCCAAGAGCGCCGACGCGGCGTTCGCCGAGAACGTCCGCACCCGCGTGATGGGCAAGATCCGCGAGGTGAAGGGCCGCCCCGGCAAGCACGACCGCAGCGCGGCGGTCAAGTCGATCCTCGACGATCTGCTGACCGAGTTCGCCCCGCCGGTCACCGACGTCAACGCCAGCTACGCGTCGATCATCGCCCAGAAGACCGAGGTGAAGAAACTCCGCAACATCTTCTCGGAGATCGAGGAACAGGTGACGCGCGAGGCGATCCTCGCCGGCGTCCGCCCCGACGGCCGCGACTTCGAGACGATCCGCCCGATCGCGTGCGAGGTCGGCATCCTGCCCCGCGTACACGGGTCGTCGGTGTTCACCCGCGGCGAGACGCAGTCGATGTGCACGGTCGTGCTCGGCACGAGCAGCGACGAGCAGATGGTCGACGGGCTGACCGACGAGTACAGCCAGAAGTTCATGCTGCACTACAACTTCCCGAGCTACTCGGTCGGCGAGGTCCGCCCGATCCGCGGCCCGGGCCGCCGCGAGATCGGCCACGGCGCGCTCGCCGAGCGCAGCCTGATCGCCGTGCTGCCGGCGGTCGAGCAGTTCCCGTACACCGTGAAGGTCATCAGCGACATCCTGGAGTCCAACGGCTCGTCGTCGATGGCCTCGAGCTGCGCCGGCACCCTCGCCCTGATGGACGCCGGCGTGCCGATCACGAAGCCCGTCGCGGGCATCTCGATCGGCCTCGTGCAGGAGGGGGAGAAGAAGGTGCTCCTGACCGACATCATCGGCGAGGAGGACCACTTCGGCGACATGGACTTCAAGGTCTGCGGCACGCGCGACGGCATCACCGCGATCCAGCTCGACATCAAGATCGAGGGCATTGACTACGACGTGGTCCGCCAGAGCCTGCACCGCGCCAAGAGCGCCCGCGAGGTGATCCTCGCGAAGATGGCCGAGACGCTCGCCGCCCCGCGCGAGACGATCAGCCAGTGGGCGCCGCGGCTGCTGACGGTGAAGATCGACCCGGAGAAGATCGGCAAGCTGATCGGCCCGGGCGGCAAGAACATCAAGAAGCTCCAGGAGGACACCAACACCCGCATCGACATCGAGGACGACGGCACCGTCTTCATCAGCAGCACCGACGCCGCCGGCGCCGAGCGCTGCCGCGACATCGTCGAGGCGATGACCGCCGAAGTGAAGGTCGGCAAGATTTACGCCGGCAGGGTGGTGAGCATCAAGGATTTCGGCGCGTTCGTCGAGATCGCGCGCCGAGACCGACGGCTTGTGCCACGTCAGCGAGCTGTCCGACAAGTACGTCGACCGCACGACCGACGTGGTGCAGGTCGGCGACGAGGTGCGGGTGAAGGTGATCCTGATCGACGACCAGGGCCGCATTAAGCTCAGCCGCAAGGCCGCGATGAAGGACGAAGGCCTGAGCGACCCCGACCCCGTCGGCGCCCCGCCGGCGGCAACGGCGGCGGCGGCCAGGACGAGTACCGCGGCGGCGGTGGCGGTGGCGACCGCGGCCCGCGCGGCGGTGGCGGCGGCGACCGCGGCCCCCGTGGCGGCGGCGGCGGCGGTGGCGATCGCGGCCCCCGCGGCGGCGGCGGCGACCGCGGCCCGCGTCCCCGCGCAACGCCCCACCGGCGTCCCCACTTCAGTGGGGATGTTTTAGAGCTTTTACAAGTACTGGTTCGCGGGGATGTGTCATCCTGAGCCGCAGCGAAGGATCTCCCGCGGTTCTCCCGAGGATCGTGAGAGATCCTTCGCTGCGGCTCAGGATGACTTTCCTCGCAGACCGGTACTTTTAGAAGCTCTTGAGCACGACGGAGTCACGGAGGCACGGAGACAGGACGGAGAGACCAAGACGATTCGACAGGAGAACGGACGCGTTCCGGTCACTCCCCACTCCAGTCGTCTCCCCGTCTCGTTGCTCTCGGACCCTCAGAACCTCACGCACAACGCTCCCCTCGCCCCGCAGACTGGGACGAGGGGAGCGTTTTTTTACGCGAATATTGCGCTAGATCATCGCTGCCATCCGCGGCGTTCGTTCCGCACCCTTCGCTGCCGATTGTGGTGATTTCGCCGCGTTCACTGCAAATGGTGCAGTCGTGCGACAACGCCGAACTCGGCGGCTCCCGAACCCGCTGAAATGTGTCCGTTAGCACTTGAAAGCCTTTAGGGTCCCCCGATATCTTTGAACGTCTCGGCTCGCCAAAAGCCGCCCGCGACGGATGTCCCGTAAGGGAACGTATTCGGTCGCGGGTCTTTGTTTTACATCCTCGTTGAGGCCGGTGAGTTCTCCGCCCGCTCGTGGGCGGGCATTTCGGGCCTCGCTTACTTTCCCAAGCCCCAGGGCGCTCCGGCCGTTTTGGCCACCGGTTGACGCACGGGCTGAGTGGGAGTGGTCCGTCGCCAGTGGTCAGTGGCCGGTGAGGCACTGCTGGACGCGAAACCATCGACCACTGGTTTTGGAGTGATCCGATCATGGCACAATCTCAAGCCGAGCTCGTCAAAGGGCTGGTCGACGCCGGCGTCCACTTCGGCCACCGCGTCAGCCGCTGGAACCCCAAGATGGAGCCCTACATCCGCGGCAAGCGGAACATGATTCACATCATCGACGTGCGGGAGACCATCAAGGGCCTGCTGCGCGCCAAGAAGTTCATGCAGCAGCTCGTCGGCTCGGGCAAGGACGTGCTGTTCGTGGGCACGAGCGCCAGGCCCGCCACGCCGTCGAGGCCGAAGCCGCCCGCTGCGGATGCACTTCGTCTCCGAACGCTGGCTCGGCGGGACGCTGACCAACTTCCGCACGATCCGCGCGCCTGAACCGCCTCGACGAGCTCGACAAGCTCTGGGAGACCGGCGCGATCGAGGCCGGCTACTCGAAGAAGATGAAGGCCACGCTCGGCCGCGAGCGCGACAAGATCAAGGCGAACCTCGAGGGCATCCGCCGCATGGAGAAGATGCCCGGCGCGATGTTCATCATCGACACCCGCCGCGAGCACATCGCCGTGAAGGAGGCCCGCAAGCTCGGCGTGCCGACGATCGCGCTGATCGACACCGACAGCGACCCCGAGCTGATCGACCTGCCGATCCCCGGCAACGACGACGCGATGCGGGCGATCGAGATCATCATGGCCGAGCTGGCCGACGCGATCATCGACGCCAAGCAGGGCCGCGGCGCCGACAGGGTGACGAGGCCGGCGGCCCGCGCGCTCGCCGCAGCAGCCGCAGCCAGTTCCGCGCCGAAGACCCCCGCGGCGGCGGCGCGCGGCCCGCGGCCGGCGGCGCCGACGAGGCGGCCCCGGCCGCCGGCGGCGACGCGCCCGGTGCCGACGCCCCCGCCGCCGACCCCGCGCCGGCCGGCGAGCCCGTGGGCGCCGAGCAGGTCGCCTGAGCGCATCGCCAACGATCACCGGATAAGATGTAGACGGGGCGAGGCAAGGCCTCGCCCCGTTTCGTTCGCCCGACCGGCCCCGCCGCGACGCGCCACCCGCGATGCGCGGGGCCCCGCCGGGCGAGACGAGTTTTCCCGCACGAGCAGACGCAGTTAACTGGAGACGAGCAATGGCGGCAATCACCGCTGCGATGGTGAACGAGCTTCGGGCCAAGACCGGCCAGGCGATGATGAAGTGCAAGCAGGTCCTGACCGAGGCCGGCGGCGACATCGACAAGGCGATCGACATCTTCCGCAAGCAGGGCGTGAAGGCGAGCCTCGCCGAGCGCGCCGCGACCGAGGGCCGCGTCGTCGGCGTCGTCGCCGCCGACGGCAAGGCGGGTGCGCTCGTCGAGATCAACTGCAACACCGACTTCACCGCCAAGAGCGAGCCGGTCATGCGCTCGGCGCCAAGGCCGCCCAGGCGCTGCTGCACAATCCCGGCATCGACATCGCCACCGTCGGAGAGGTCAACGCCGACGCCACCGAGGTCTCGCAGCAGACCGGCGAGAACGTCCGCGTCGGCAAGGCCGCCCGCGTCGAGAGCCCCGCCGGCCGCGTCGGACTGTACCTCTACGGCATCACCGGGAAGATCGGCGTGCTGATGAGCCTCGGCGGCAACGTCGCCAAGGCCGACGACGAGCTCATCAAGCAGATCGGCGGGCACATCGCCTTCGCCCGCCCGGTCGGCCTGACCCGCGCCGAGGTGCCCGCCGACCTCGTGGAGAAGGAGCGCGGCATCGCGATCGAGGCCGCCAAGGCCACCGGCAAGCCGGAGGAGATCGCCGTGAAGATCGCCGAGGGCAAGATGAACAGTTTCTACGCCGAGCGCGTCCTGCTCGACCAGGAGTTCTTCAACGCCCAGGTCTACAAGGGCACCGTCGGCAACATGCTGAAGGGGGCCGGCCTGACCCTGGAGAAGTACGTCCGCCTCGAGGTCGGCCAGGGCTGAGCCGACGCGAGCAAGCACGCGAAAAGAAACGGGCGAGGCATCCGACATCGGGTGCCTCGCCTTTTTGCGTTCCGTGGTTGGAAGGTGAACGCCAAGACGCCAAGACGCGGAGGCCGGAGGAGAAAGACAGGAACGGAACGAACGGAGGAGAACGAGGGAGGGTTCATAGGCCGGAGAACGCGTGCAACACTTCGCGTTCGCGCCGTGCGTGGAACGGAGCGGCACGCGTCATCCCGAGGAGCGACAGCGACGAGGGATCTCGGGCTGGAAAGCCGCACGTCTTTCCGTCCCGAGATGCCTCACGTCGCTACCGCTCCCCTCGGGATGACGGCGGACGCGAAGCAAGGCTGTCCTAGATTGGGCGTTTGTCGTTGGACGTTGGACGTTGGACGTTCAGTGCTGAGCGGATCAGCATTCAACGGCCTGCCGGGCGCCGATCCGCTCTCGAATCACGAGGACCGTTCCGCCCGGCCGGTCCGTTTGTATGTTGAATCTACCCGCTTCCACTGCCTCGTTCGAGCGGCGTGAGCAGCGGGTAAACTCGTCGGCGGCGACAGATCGAGGTCCGTTGGAGCGCGTGCACACGCAGCTCCCACTGCAGCCGGATCGTCGCCGGCCACGAGAGGTTCGTGGAGCAAGTCCGAACAGCCGCCCGATCGGCGGTCCTCCCGCCGCCAGATCGCATCGACAAACGAGGAATCGTTCCATGAACGACGACGCCACTTCGGCCTCAGATTCTCCCGTCTTCGTCGGCATCGACGTGTCGAAGAAGACGCTCGACGTCTGCCTGCTCGCCGGCAGGTCCAAGCAGCTTTGCTCCTTCGACAACACCGTCGGCGGCATCGCCTCGCTCGTCGAGCGTTTGCGCGCACGCCCGGTCCGGTTGGTCGGCTGGAGGCCACGGGCCGCTACGAACGCCGCTGCGGCGTGGAACTGATGACGCACGGCTTCGAAGTCTCGATCGTCAACCCGCGCCAGCCGCGCGACTACGCCCGGTGCCAGAACCTGCTGGCCAAGACCGACGCGATCGACGCGTTCGTCCTGGCGTCGTTCGCCCAGGTCATCGGCCCGCGCGCGAGCCGGCTCCCCTCGGCGAACCAGCTGCTCCTGGACGAGATGGTGGCGCGTCGGAGGCAGCTCGTGCGGATGCACGCGCAGGAGGACAACCGCCTTCAACAGGCGTTCGAGAAGCGGATCCGAACCTCCATCGAGCGGGTCATGCGCCTGCTCGAGCGGCAGCGTGACGACCTCGACCGCGCGATCGCCGCGCTGATCGATCGCGACGACGACTGGCGGGCCAAGCTCGAGCTGCTAAGGAGCGTGCCCGGCGTGGGCGACGTGACCGCCAGCACGCTCGTCGCCGAACTGCCCGAGCTGGGCCGGCTCAATCGCGGGGAGATCGCCAAGCTGGTGGGCCTGGCGCCGGTGAACCACGACTCAGGCGCGCACCGCGGCGAGCGCCACATCCAGGGCGGGCGATCGACCGTGCGGTGCGTGCTCTACATGGCCACGCTGACCGCACGCACGTTCAACCCGTTGATCAGGGCGACGTCCGACCGCCTGACCCGCGCCGGCAAGCCCTTCAAGGTCGTGATGACCGCCTGCATGCGCAAGCTGCTGACGATCCTCAACACGATGGCCAGGACCGGCGAGAAATGGAGGACGCCATGCCCGGCGATCCCGACCAGCTAAACCCGAAGGAAGACTTGAAAATCAACACAGCCGCTGCAGTGCGGGGTTAGCTGTCGGCCGGACCGCCGCCCTTTACCTTCGATCGAATCCACGCCGTCAAGCGCCCGCGATGTTCCGGCTTGTCCAGCTCCGGGTGATGCCAGTACGTCGGGCGCGTGTCGCGCGGAACGCGGTCGCCTTCCGGCGTGAAAAACCACTCGTTGAAGTCGGTGCTGCACATCCCGATGCAATCGACCTGAATCGCACCGTCGCCAAGCGGGCTCGGAACGGGCACACCCATCGGGAGCGCGAGTATCTCAGTCGTTCCACAGTGGATGCACTTCGGCGGCGACTGCCGTGCCTCGCGCCAACGCCTGCGCCGCTGAAGCTCGGCGATCCGCTCCCGCCGAAACTCGTCACCATGGCCGAGTTCCGCGAGCAACGTGTTCTGTGTCATCCCGTAAAGCTCCGATGACGGGTCGCTCAAGTCGCTAATCTCCGCGTCGATCTCCTCGACGGTGGCGAGTTTCTCGCCGTGCGTGATCGTTCCACATCGGTGGCACCAGACCGGGACGGAATGCAGATCGAGGCGGTCGGCCTCCGAGAACTCGTAGTAGTTGCCGCGCGATCCGGCGAACTGTTCGCTCCGGCCGTCGGGGAGCCAACGGATCTCGTAATACCCGGGCATACCGAGTGCTCCGCCAGCTAACGCGCGATTCTACGTTCTACGTTCTACGTTCTGCGTTCTGCCTCCCCCCTCACCCGCCGACGCTCTCCTCCTGCCGCCGGGCCGTGCGGGTGGAGGGCGACTCCTCGGCCAGCGGCCAGTCGCGGTCGAGGATCGTCTCGGCCTCGGCGCTGGGGTTGAGCAGCGTGCTGTCCATGAAGACGTTCCACTTCGCCTTCATCTCCGGGTAGCGCCCCAGGAAGTCCTGCCACGCGGCGTACTGCGAGCGGAGGAAGAACGACCGCTCGGCGCTGTCGGCGTCGCGCCGCTTCAGGTCGACCATCTCGGCGCGCAGCGTCTCCAGTTCCTTCGTCATCGCCCCCATCTTGGACGTCAGTTGCTCGTTCTGCTGGGCGAGCTCGGTCTTGCGGTCCTGGGCGGCCTTGAGCTGGGCCAGGGCGTCGTCGTACATCTTCTTCAGTTGCTCGGGCTTGGTCCCGTCCTGCGCCAGGACCAGGCCGGCCGACAACAACAGGGCCGCGACGGCCCAAATGCGCACTCGCATCGTCAGTTCCTTTCATCGGGACGCGGTAAGCGACCGGAGGCGCGGACCATTCTAAGAGTCGCCTTCCCCGCGAACAACGAACGATCCGCCCGCCAACGCCCGATAACCGCCGCGCGTCCCGACGGCCGGCGGGTGAAACGCCTCCACGCCGGCTCCGTCAGGCTTATAATGTCGGGTGTGCCCGGCACACGGCGGGCCTCGGGTCGTTGAACTTTCGTCCGCCGCCGCCGCCGCGATCGTCCACAGGCCATGATCACCTTCTCCTGTCGCTGCAAACGCCGCTTCTCGCTGCCGGACTCCGAGGCCGGCGGCATCATCCAGTGCACCGAGTGCGGGCTGCTGAACGACGTGCCGACGCTCGACGACCTCCCCTTGCTCGACGACGAGGGCGCGTACGTGATCGACGTCGTCCCGAAGGAGGACGACCCCAACCGCCTCGCCCAGCTCGGCATCATCTACGCCAAGGGCACGCACGACGCCGCCGGCGACGAGCTCGATCTGCGCGCCAGCCCCGCCGAGGTCCGCGCCGCCGGCACCGCCCCCACCGGCGCCGACGCGCCCAAGCGCCCGCCCGGACCCCGCTACGACCCCGAGACCGGCGAGCTGATCCGCCCGCTCGACCTGAAGGAGGACCCCGACGACCGCCGCGGCGTGGCGATTCCGCTCGCCACGCCGCTCATCGGCTACGCGACGGCCGACCAGTCGCGGGGATTGAGCCCCGCACGGATCCTGCTCGACCTGTTCGCGCCGGCGAACATGATGGTGATGATCTTCGTGTTCCTCGCCCACCTGCTGCTGCTCGTCCAGCGCGATCATCGTCGCCACCGGGTTCTTCCTGATCGTCGTCGTGCCGCTGCTGATCGCGTGCCTGCTGATGGCCCACTACGGCACCGTGATCGACGAGATCGGCCCGGAGAAGAACGACGAGCTTCCCGGCCGATGCGCAGCGTCTCGTGGCACGACGACCTCTGGGGCCCGTTCGTGCAGGTGGCCGGCGCGGTCATGCTGGCGCAGATGCCGCTGTTCCTCTGCATGCAACTGCCGCTGCCGCTGGCGATGCGCGTGCCGCTGTACGGCATGTCGATCGCCTTCGGGCTGTTCGTGTTCCCCGCCCTGCTGCTGACGCTCACCACGAGCGGGTCGGTGCTGAACCTCCGCCCCGACCGCGTGATGGGCGTGATCGCGCGCAGCGGCGGCCATTACCTCGTCGCCGTCGTCGCGTCGATCGTCGCGCTGACGTGCTACGGCGCGGGCTACGTGGCGTGCGAGCGGGCGATGATCGCGCTGCTCGGCACGGCCGGCGGGCCGGGCGTGGGCGGCATCGTCGCGCTGCCGCTGCTGATCGTCGGGATCTACCTCGTGCACGCGGTCTGCTGGTACCTCGGGCTGATCTACCGGGCACACCACGAGTCGTTCCCCTGGGTGCTGCAGCGCCACATCCCCACGCGCCTCTCGACGCGGGCGGCGGAACTACAGGGGATGGTCCCCGCCGGCGCGACGCCCGACAAGCTCGCCGCCCTGCGCGCCGCCGAGCCGCCGCCGCCGCGACATCGAAGCCGGCCGCCGCCACCCCCGAAGAAGACCAACCGCCCGCGGCCGGCGCAGTAGCGTTGGGCGTTGGACGTCGACGTCGGACGTTGGACGTTGGACGTTGGACGTTCACCGCATTGACCCCGAAGTCGCACCGCGTTGCTTCCCCCGCCTCGCACGCGCCCTGCGCGCCGCGACGCCGCGCTCGCGTAGAATCCCGCCATGCGCATCGCCCTGGCCCAGATCAATCCCACGGTCGGCGACATCGCCGGCAACAGCGAGAAGATCCTGAACTTCGTCGAGCGGGCGCGGGCGTAGGGCGACGCTCGTGGCATTCCCCGAGCTCTCCATCCCCGGCTACCCGCCGAAGGACCTGCTGCTGAAGCAGGGGTTCGTCGAGGACAACCTGCGGGCGGTGCAGCGGATCGCGTCGGCGGTGCGCGGGATCGACGTCGTCGTCGGGTACGCCGACCGCAACGCCGCCCCGGTCGGCCGGCCGCTGCACAACGCGGTGGCGCTGCTGCGCGACGGGCGCGTCGTCAGCCGGCACTTCAAGACGCTGCTGCCGACCTACGACGTGTTCGACGAGAGCCGATACTTCGAGCCCGGCCCGCTGAACGAGACCGAGAACCTCGTGAAGATCGCCCGCCCCGCCGGCCGCGCCGGGGCGACGACGACGCCGCCACGCGCGACGTGACGGCGGGCCTGTCGATCTGCGAGGACCTCTGGAACGACGAGCAGCTCATCGCCCGCCGGCTGTACCACCAGAACCCGATCGCCGACCTCAACGCCGCCGGCGCCGAGGTGCTGATCAACGCCAGCGCGTCGCCGTTCGTCGTCGCCAAGCACGCGTTCCGGAGCGAGCTTGTCGCAGACCAGGTCCGGCGTTTCGTCAAGCCGCAGATCTACGTGAACCAGGTCGGCGGGAACGACGAGCTCGTGTTCGACGGCAACAGCGTCGCGTTCGACGCCGCCGGCAACGTGATCGCCCACGCGAAGGACTTCGAGGAAGACCTCGTGATCGTCGACCTCGACCTCCGCGGCGGCACGGACGACGGCGGCAACGGCGATCCCGCCGCCTCGCGCGCCACGACCACGACCGCCGCCGCCGCCGCCCGCGCGCCCGGCCCGCTCGCCTCGCCGTCGAGCCGGCTGACGCCGTCGGCGGGCATCGAGTCGATCTACAAGGCGCTCGTCCTGGGCCTGCGCGACTACGTCCGCAAGTGCGGGTTCAAGAGCATCGTCCTTGGCCTCTCCGGCGGCATCGACTCGGCCCTGACGGCGGCGATCGCGGTCGAGGCGCTCGGCCGCGACAAGGTCGTCGGCGTCGCCATGCCCAGCCGCTACAGCTCCGACCACTCGGTCAGCGACGCCCGCGCGCTGGCGGAGAATCTCGGGGTCGAGTTCCACGTCATCCCGATCAAGGACGCGCACGACGCGTACGAGCGCACGCTCTCGCCGACCATGGCCCGGGCCGGCCACGAGTCGCCGCTGGGGGACGACCTGACCGAGCAGAACGTGCAGGCGCGCGTCCGCGGCGCGATGCTGATGGCGTTCAGCAACCGGTACAACCACCTGCTGCTGACGACCGGCAACAAGAGCGAGGTGGCCGTCGGCTACTGCACGCTCTACGGCGACATGTGCGGCGGGCTGGCGGTGATCAGCGACGTGCCCAAGACGACCGTCTACGAGCTGTCGGAGTTCGTCAACGCCCGCGCCGGCCGGGACGTGATCCCGCGCAACACGATCACGAAGCCGCCGTCGGCCGAGCTGCGGCCGAACCAGACCGACCAGGACTCGCTCCCGCCGTACGACGTGCTCGACGCGATCCTTCAGGACTACGTCGAGGAGGAGAAGGGCCCGGCCGAGATCGTCGCCGCCGGGTACGACGAGGCGACCGTGCTGCGCGTGATCCGGATGATCGACCGCAGCGAGTACAAGCGCCGCCAGGCCCCGCCCGGCCTGAAGGTGACCACCCGCGCGTTCGGCTCCGGCCGCCGCATGCCGATCGCCCAGAACTACCAGGCCCGCCCCCCGCAGCACGGCGAACTCGGCGAGGTGAAGAAGTAGCGTTCAGAGTAATTCCCCCAGACGCAACGACGGAACGCGTCGCAGTTCGCGGCGCGTCGTCGCCCGCGGCACGCGGGCGTTATCCTGCGCCCGCGTGCAGGAGAATCAATGGTTATCTCGCGGGGGGAGGCGTTGCCGCAGACGATGAGATATCTCCGAACCAATGACACCTCCCCGCTCTCGACGCTTAAGACCGTCGCGTCGTCGTTGGATAGCTGCTGGTGGTACATCGGCGGCAATGGATTCTCGATGACCGAGGCGTTCCTTCGGCGCATGGCTCCGCGCAAATGGACCGCCGAACGCATCCGCGAGCATTGGGAGCGGCTTCTCGTCGAATACGTTGACCACGACGCCGTCGCCGATAGCCGGGCGGGCAAGCCCGGCTTCTTCTCCCGCCTGGGCGATTCGGTCGACTTCAGTTGGACGACGTTCTTCGCGATTGAGGGCGCAGAATTGCCCGCGTCCACGATCGGCGAGGTGATGAAGGTCGAGCGGGCGTGGTTCGATCCGCTGGAGGATCTGCCGCCTGATGTCATCGTTGTCGCGCGTGATATCGACTCCGCGTACCAAGACTTTGGCTTTCGGGATGAGTGGATGTTCAAATCTGTAGCAGGAGACCTGCGACGCCGCGGGCTTCCTTGCGAGGAAGTAACGGCTTGGCCGCACGCGGCGGGCGGGAAGAAGTCGGCCAACCGGCCCGCGAGGTAACCCCCCGCTCGAGCGGCCGCGGCGGCGGTATAGTTCACTGGTCGCCGGGCGTCGCGCGTGCGCCGCCACCGCCGCGGCCGCTCAACGGCCTCACGTTACCGTCGAGGCATCCGACGAAGCCGCAGCCTTGAGACGTCGTGACGCCCTCGCCCGCGAGACCCGCGCCGGACTGCAAACGCGGTAGGCGGAGAAAGCCGGCTGCCCGCCGCTGCACTGGACCGCGGCCCGGAGCAGAAAAAGGGACGTCACCGAATAGCGGCTAATCGGCGGTCTCCCTTTCTCTGGCACTTGGCGACCATCGACCAGTGATGTCCCGCTTTCCTCCCCTGCTGTGACGATCTATCATGCCGCCGACCCGGGGCACCGCCGGGAACGCTAGGTGGCGCCGGTGACGATCTAATCAGAGTTATCCCGCTTCCGTGTGGTCGCGGTCGCCCATGGGCAACCGATGTCGGCGAGCCGTTCAGTTCGTGCTTTACAGCGAGGCGTCGCGCTCCGCCTGGCGACGGCTGTGATCTGCTTCTCGCTCTGCTTTGCGGACGCTAACGGGCTGCTGATCTATTGGCCGTCCGGTCGGGGCGAAACAACGTTCGAACGCGTGGGCCACGGCTTGTTGATGGGAGGCGGCTTTCTCATCGGCACGCTGTTTACCATCACGGCGATGATTTCGGCGGCGCGCCTGTGGAAGCTACGGAGTCGTCTCCGCAGCGGATTGTGTCCCGCGTGCGGGTACGATCTCCGCGGGTCGATCGGAACCTGCCCCGAATGTGGTTCGCCGGCGGTTCGGCCAGCGGGATAACCCCGCACTGCAACGGACCGGCCGGGCGGAACGGTCCTTGTGATTCCAACGCGGCTCGGCAGCGCCCGGCCGGCCGTTGAATGCTGGTCCGTTATGCGTCGCGAGCGGCCCATCCTCAAACTCCGCCATGACACGCTCCGGCGCGGCGGTGTCTCGTTCACCGACGAGAACGATCACATCCCTGCGATCTTCGCGGATTGCTCGGTCCGCCGTGGCACTGGCGGACGCGGCGAGGCCCGTGCGGTAGCGCGCGGCACGGCCGACGGCACCTTCGGGGTTTCGACAACGACTAGCCGGACACGCTCCGAGATGAGACGTTTAGCCGCCGCTCGAAGAGCGCGCGTGTCGCCGTGGAAGCACCGTGACGGGAGAGGCGTGGCGGGAGCGTTTCCCCACCGACGGAAGATCAGCACGTAGAGCAGCACGGCCACCGCGTTCACCATCGTGACGATCGCGGCCTTGCCGACGAGGTCGCGCACCCACTCGGGGCTAGCGTCGATCGGCGCGTTGAGCCACTCGAGCGGGCGGAGGAACAGCGGCAGCGCGTCAACGTCGTCGGGCGCCGCCGTCGCGGGCGTGCCGCGGGTGACCGCCGGCGGCGGCGCGCGGCGAGCGTGGCGGCGGCGAGCGCGCGGCGGCCGTGGCGGCCTGGTTGATCTCGTCGTCCACGAGCCGCGTCGAGCGCGCCCCGCTCGGCCACGGAGGTGCCGGCGTCTTCGTCTGCCGCGATCGAACGCCGCGCCGAGGGGACGGTGGACTCGTCGAGCGGGCCGGCGGTCTCGTCGGCCGGCAGGTGGGTTGCGGGGTCGGGGCGCCGCCGGGTTTGTCGCCGGCCGTCCCGCCCACGGCTCGAACGGGATCGGCGTCGCGCGGGCCGCCCGGCGGGCCGTGCCGTCCTCATTGGCGGCGGCGGTGCCGGCGTCGAGGCCGTCGAGCAGGTCGCCGAGCGACGTCTCGGGCTCCTGGTCCGCCGCCACGTCCGCGGTCGGTGCCAAGCTCCCGACGGGCGCGGTGCCGAAATGCGCGCGTGCGGTTGCGCGCGCGGCCGCAGTCGGCTCGTCGAAGGACATCGCCCCGCCCGTCGTCGAATCGAGGAACGTCGGCGGCAGCGTGGGGAGGACGCTCCCGGCGGGCGGCGTCGACCACTCGGCGGCCGTCTCGACCGGCGGCAGGTCGGCCAGGTCGTTCAGCTTCGCCAAGGGCGATTTGCGGGAGAGCGCGCGCGGGGCGGGCGACGGCGTCGGTCGGGCGGCGGGCGCGGGGGCCGGCGTGGGAGCGGGGGCGGGCGTGCGCGGCGGGGCCGCGTCGGCCTCGAGAGCAGCCGGTCGATCTCGTCGCCCGCGAGTTGCGCGAGCAGATCGTCCACCCCGGCGGAATTGCCGGGCGGCTGCTGGTCGAGCGGATCGGGCAGGTCCACGGCGGCCTGACCCATGCGTGACTCCCTTCACAACGAAGGCGGAAGGAAGTTCGAAGGATGAAACGCACGGCACTTGCCCGCTTTCATCCTTCTGCCTTCATCCTTCATCCTTTGACGAGCACTCCCTTGCCCTGATCGGACGGCCCAGGGCACAGCATAACTACGGAGAAATCCCGCCGCAACGAAAGTTGCCCCCGACCGGCGGGTTCTGATAATCCCCGGCCGTGGCACGGAGAATCCATGTCGGCCGGCTTACGGTCGGGGAGATCGCGATCGACACCGCCCAGGCGCACCACGCCCGCGACGTGCTGCGCCTGCCGCACGGCACGATCGTGGAGGTCTTCGACGACGCCGGCGCGACGGCCGACGGCGTGCTGCTGACGGACGGCGGCGACGCGGCGCTCGTGCGCGTCGAGGTGATCCGCGCGCCAGCCGCGGCGGCGCGGCGACGGCTGGTCGTGGCGTCGGCGGTCCCGAAGGGGGACCGGGCGGACTGGATGGTCGAGAAGCTGAGCGAACTGGGCGCGGCCGAGTGGGTGCCGCTGGCGGCGGCGCGGAGCGTCGTGCTGCCGGAGGGGAAGGGGAAGCACGACCGCTGGGTCCGCATCGCCACCGAGGCGGCCAAGCAGTCGCGCCGGGCGGGCGTGATGACTATCGCCCCGCTCACGCCGGTGAACCGCCTGCTGGAGACGAGCCCGGCCGGCGGCGGCGGCGTCGCGTGGTGCTTGTCGACCGAGCGCCCCGGCCGCACCGTGTTCGACGCGATCGAAGGCGGGCTTGCGGCGGCGGGCGGCGACGTGCTCGCCTTCGTCGGCCCCGAGGGGGGCTGGACGCCCGCGGAACTCGACCGCTTCGCCGCGGCGGGCGTGGCGTTCGTGCGATTGACGGAGACCATCCTGCGGATCGAGACCGCCGCCGTCGCCGTGGCCGCCGTCGTCGCGGCGGCGGCGGCGGCGACCCTGGAGCCGCCGACGGACGACACTCCGGCCGACGCGGCGCGCTCGTAGCACGAAAATTCAACTTGCAACCACGCCCGAACGGCCGTTTTGCGCATCTCGTTTAACTGGGATGTGAGCGCTTCGCGGCCGTGCGTTTTCCGCACGGTTCGACGAACGGAGCGAGTCCGTTGAGCGGGCGGCACGTCTCGCACCGGGCAACGGCTGACGACGCCTCGGCCGCGCGATGATTGCGGCGCCCGCTTCGCCGCCGCGCAGCGGCGTTCCGTTGGTGGGCCGGACTCGCGGCCGCGCCACCACCGAGACGCAGACGTCGCCACGTCGCCGGACCGTCGTACCGCGCGCGTCTTCGGGCGGGCCTGCCTCGCTCGCCCGACGCGCGGCGCGGCGGGTCATCGCGAGATGCGATCACCGGGAGCGGGACGCCGGCGTCGATGGCCGTTGCTCGCCCGGCGCGACTTGACGCGTGCGCGGCGGCCCACGACCATCGGCGGGCGCCGACGCGGCGGACGCCCCGCCGGTCCGCGCGATCGCCGCCGCCGCCGCCACCTGACACCCGGGATTCGCCTTGAGCCAGTACCCGCCCCCCTCGTTCCCGCCCCCCTCGTCGCCGCCGCCGCCGCCGCCGGTCGACTTCGACTATTACCGCCCCGCCGCCGACCCGCTGGCCCGCGCGCGGCGGGCGGGCACGCTGCTGTTCGTGGTCGGCGGGCTGATGGCGGTGTTCGGGACGTGCAACGTGATCAGCGGCCTCACCGTCTCGACCGCCGACTTCCAGGCCTACATGGAGCAGCAGCAGGCGATGCTGCCGCCGGGCCAGCGGATGCCGTTCTCGATCGAGACCGCGCGGACGCTCGGCGTCGCGGTGCAGGTCATGGTGATGCTCGTCGGCGTCGGCCTCGAGCTGCTCGGCGCCGGCGCGCGGCGCGGCAGCCGCGGCGCGACGATTGGCGCGACGGTCGTGGCGGCGATCCTCACGGCGGTCTGCGGCCTGATGGTGCTGGTGATGATCGTCGGCGCGGTCATGAACCCGATGCTGGGGATCATGGCCTGCGTGATCGCCGTGCCGCTGGCGGCGTTCGTCCTGCTGCTCGTCTGGCTCGTCGGCGTGCTGCGCGCCCAGACGCCCGACCGGCTCGCCCTACAGCGGCAGCACTACCAGGCGCAATACTGGCAATACCAACAACAGCAGCAGGCCCACGCGCAGCAGCAACCGCCGAACCCGTACGGCCAAGCTTATTACGGCCAGCCGGCGCCGCAGCAGTCGCCGCCGCAGTCGAACTACGGCTACGGGTACGGGTACGGCTACGCCGCCCCGCAACCGCCGGCTTCCGCCGCGGTGCCGACGTCGTCGTCAACGCCACAGTCAACGTCGCCGGCCGCTTCGCCCGCGGCGTCGCCGTCACTGTCGCCGGCTGATCCGCCCGCCGCGCTGCCGCCAATCTCTGCCGAGCCGGCGCAGCCGACGTCGCCGCCCGCCGGCGCGACGACGCCGGGCTTCATCGACGCGTCGCGGCCCGTCCCGCCCGCGACGGGAAAGGACCGCGATGCCCCTCCCCCCCAAGGGTGACCCGCGCCGACCGCTCCACCTGGCGATTCGCTCGACGCGCGTGCTGGGCATCGTATTCGCCGTGGTCGGCTGCCTCGCCCTCGTCTCCATGTTCGCAGCCGCTCCCGGCATCAGCCCGGTGGCGATCGCGATCATCGCGGGCGTCGTGCTGATCTACCTCGGCCCCGCGATCGCGTACCTCGTCGTCTCGAGCTTTCTGAAGCGGCGGGCGCCGTGGGCGGTGACGGCGGGCATCGTCGTCGCGTCGCTGCACGGCCTCGTCGCGCTCGGCGCACTCGCGGCGTTCGCGTTCCGCCTCGCGGAAGAAGGCGGTGACGGAACCGGCGATTGCGACCGGCGTGCTCCTCCTGCTCTGGGTCGCCGCCCTCGCGCAGTTGATCTACCACCTCGCAAAGTCGTACGCCGCGATCCGCTTGACGGACGCGTCGCAGCGCGGCTTCGAGCCGCTGGGCGTGCGCCCGGCCACGGCGGTTGTCATGGCCGGCACGGGCCCATCGCCGGCCCCGGCCCCGCCGCCGGCAGCTGGAGGACCCGCGGTGACGCCGCCCCCGCCGGACGCCAAGGTCGACCCCGCCCGCCCGCTGCACCTGGCCGTGCGGTCGACGCGGTTGCTCGGCATCGTGTCGGCGCTGCTCGGGCTGATCGTGATCGTCGCGTTCGGCTACCGCAACCGCTTCCCGCAGTTCCGGCTCTACTTCATCGGCGGCGGGCTGCTGATCTGGTTCGTGCCGGGCGTGCTCTACCTGACTTGCTCGGTCTTCCTCGCCCGCCGCAGCCGCGCGGCGGCCCTCGTCGCGCTGGCGACGGCGGCGCTGCAGGCGCTCTTCGCCATCGGCCTCTTCGTCGCGAGCGTGACGCTCGAACCGGTCAGCCCGATCCCGGTGATCCTGGCTGCGGCTTTGTGGCCGCACTCGTGCAACTCATCGTCCACCTGTGGAAGAGCCTCGGCGCGATCCGCGCGCGACGCCGAACATGTCCGCGGCTTCGACCTGAACGCGCCCCCGCGCGCGTGTTGCCGGCGGCGGACGACGAGAACGGAAACGAAAGATGATGTCGTGGTAGCGGAGACGCCGAGAGCCGCTCGACACGACGCCTACCACGTGCGGCGGGCGGACGTCGCGCGCGACGGATGGGTGGGTTCCTGATGATCGCTGCGTCCCCTGTATTGATCTTCGTGTTCGCCGCCGGGACCGCAGTGCGGAACCTCGGCCGGTGGTGGGCGTCGGGACGGCCGGCCTGTCGTTCGGCATCGCGTTGTTTGCGTGCGGTGATCTGCTGCGGCGGCGACAGCGTCTGCGGGTCGCACAATCGCTGCTCGCGCTCGGTGGTTCACTCGGGATAGGATTTGCCGGCGTCCTCACGGCCGCCGCTTTCGGGTCGCTTGGCCGCGGGGCGCTGAGCTGCCCGGCGGTCCTCGGCCTCTTGTTCACCTCCCCGGTGATCTGGCATGCCGCGCGGGCGGCGCTGCGGTCCCGGCCGACGGCGTGGCCCACCGGCTTCGGGCCGATCGTTCACGCCGTCCCGCTGCCGGTGAAGCCGCTCGCGGCGCAGGACGACGCGCACCTCCGCGGGCGGATTGAGCGGGAGGCGCCGCCCCGGCCGCTGCCGCCCGGCGATGACGACGACCGCCACCTCCAAGATCGACCGGCCGCGTCGCGCCCGGCCGCCCCGCCCGAAGGTGACGCGTGATCCGCCCGCCGCGCCGTCGCCCGGGCGAGCCGTGGTACCACGTCCACGCCGCCGACGCGGCCGCCCGCCAGTTCGGCGCGATCCTGATCGTCTTGTCGCTGTCCTTTCTCCCGGCGTTCAACGACGCCCGCGGCCGGCCCGCGCTGGCGTTCGCCGGCGCCGCGACCGCGATGGTCGCGATCGGCATCGCATACTTCGCGCTCGGCTCATCGCTGGCCCGGCGCAGGCAGATTTGGGTCGCGCACACGCTGGCGAGCCTGGCGGGCGCGAAGGTGATCGCGGCCGTCGGCGGCATGGTCGTGCTCCACTCCGGCGGCCGATGGCCAGGGGGACGTCGCGGCCGTCCTCGTCTGCCCCGCCGCCGCCACCCTGCTGGCCATCCCGGTCTTCTGGCACGCGTGGCGCGCGGCCGGGGAAATCAAACGTGCGGCCTACGACGGCCGCGGGTTCGCGCCGGTCTTGCCGGCACAACGGGTCGGGAATGATGGCCGGGGCGACGTGTCCGATCAGGTGGCCGGCACTGTGTCCGCCGACGAATCGCACGCGCCGAACGACCGCCTCACCCGATCGTAAGGTTGCGGGCGAAGAAGTCCTGCTTCATCGCCGCCTTCGCCAGGGCGAGCGTTTCCTCGGCGACGGCGTTGGCGCGCTTCGTGCCCTGCCGAAGGGCGTCGATGACGTCGTCGGGGCGGGCCTCGAAGTGTTTGCGCTTCGTGCGGATCGGGTCGATGAGGGCGTTGAGCACGTCGACGAGCTTGCGCTTGATCGCGACGTCGCCGATGTTGCCGGCCTTGTAGAGCGCGCGGTGCTCGTCAACCCACTCCTTGTCGGGGTTGAACGTCTCGTGGAAGGCCCAGAGCGGATTCCTGGCCGGGTCGGTCTCGCCGGGCTCCTTGCCGGTGATGCGGTTGGGGTCGGTGTACATCGACATCACCTTCTTCTTCACCGCGTCGGCGTCGTCGGAGAGGAAGATGGCGTTGTTGAGCGACTTGCTCATCTTCAGGAGTTGGCCCGTCTCCGCCGACGGCCCGCCGGTGCCGACGAGGCGGCGCACCCGGCCGAGCTTCGGCTCGATGATCGGGAGCAGGCCGCCCTTCTTCTGATAATCCTTGTCCTCGGTCTGCGGGTGGACGCCGCAGTAGACCTGGTTGAACTTGCGCGCGACCTCGCGCGTGAGCTCGAGGTGCGGGATCTGGTCCTCGCCGACCGGCACGACGGCCGGGCGGAACGCGAGGATGTCCGCGCACTGCCCGACGGCGTACATCGGGAAGCCGAACGGATAGGTGTCGCCGAGGCCCTTGTCGCGGATCTCGGCGGCGAGCGTCGGGTTGCGCATCACGCGGTTGAACGGGATGAGCATCGCGAAGAAGAACGTCAACTCGTCGATCGCCGGCACCTCGCTCTGCACGAACATCGCGCTCTTGTCGGGGTCGATGCCCACGGCCAGCCAGTCGGTGGCGATGTCGATCACGCTCTGGCGGATCTCGGCCGGGCGGTCGGCGCGGGTGGTGAACGCGTGCTTGTTGGCGATGAGGAAGAAGCAGTCGTACTCGTCCTGCAGCGCGACGCGGTTCTCCACGCTGCCGACGTAGTGCCCGAGGTGGAGCTTACCGGTCGGCGTGTCGCCGGTGAGGATGCGGGGTTTGGTCGTCGGGGCCATGTGACGGACGTTTTCAATCAGCGGGCGCGGGAAGTCAATGGGATGCGGGAATGCCCCATCTAGCCGGCGGGCTTGCCCGCCGCGACCGCGGGAGGACGCCGTCAGTCACGCGTGCACGTTAGACGCTCGTCCGACGGGCTAGGGCGATCAACCGAAACGTTCCACCGCGCAGACGCGGGGAGCGCGGAGTTTGATGCGAGACTCGCCTTCGCCTTCTCCGCGCTCTCCGCGTCTCCGCGGTTCGTTGATGCGTTCGAAGGCATCTAAGCCTTTTCCGCCCGCGCCGGATCGGACGTCAAATCCCGCCCGCAGCGGCGGCAGAACTTGGCGAAATGAGGGTGGCTCGTCGCGCAGCCTCGGCAGAGCCGCGCGTCGGTTTGTTGGGCGTGGCGGCGGTGTCGCCCGGCGGTGCCGGCGAGCAGCGCGACGACGACGGCGAGAATGGCGGCGACCTCGAACATCCGTGCGATCATCGTAGCCGCGGCGGCGAACGGGCATCAACGGAATATCGACTGCCATCGCGACGGGTGGGGGTATGATGGGCAGCATGTTGCTCGATCCGCAACATGCGCCGGCCCTGCTCGACGCCGCCCGCGACGTCATCCGCCGCACGCTCGCCGGCGAGGCGGTGCCGGACGCGGCGGAGGCGGCGGCGTCGCCCGCGCTGCTCCGGCCGGCGGGGTGCTTCGTGTCGCTCCACGAGCGCGGCACGCACCGTCTGCGCGGGTGCGTCGGCCGGCTCGAGGCGACGCGGCCGCTCATTCACGCGGTCCGCCGGGCGGCGGCGGGCGTGCTGGACGACCCCCGCTTCGCCGACGACCGCGTCGCCCTCGCCGAATTGCCCCGGCTGGAGATCGAGGTGAGCATCCTCTCCCCGCTCCGCCCCGCCGCCGGGCCGCTCGCGTTCGAACCTCTCACCGACGGCGTGTCCCTCACGGTCGGCAAGCGCACGGCGTGCTTCCTGCCGCAGGTGGCGCGCGAGACGGGGTGGTCGCGCGAGGAACTGCTGTCGCGCCTCTGCACGGAGAAGCTCGGGATGCCGCCCGACGCGTGGCGGCTGCCGTCGGCCCGCCTGGAGATCTTCAACACGCAGACGATCGGGCCGGAGCCGTTCGAGGCGTGACGAGAACATCCTCCATTCCCGTGAAGACTGGCAGAGTTAGGCGTCACCTGCCTCGTGACTGGTCGTCTTGAAGTGGCGACGCCTGCGTCGCGGTTGTGGAGCAGCCACAAGTTTACCCGTCTAACGCGAGGCTCGAAGCTGCGCGTCGACCGCGACGCGGGCGTCGCCACTACAGGTGAGACGACGCGTCGTCGAGCACTGGACGCGGCACTGGGTCCGACGTTGTTCACGCCCCCACGCCGTATAGCGGCGAGCGAGGCCATCCCGCCAGACCGGCAAGCGCCGCGGTCGGACGAGCCGGGCTCGACGAAGCGACCCCGCCGACTCCTCGCGGAGCGGACGGGGTCGCTCGTCTTCTCAGGAACTATCGCAGCAAATCTTCAGGCGGGCGAGGACGCCGCGCGCGGCGGCCTTCACCACCGGGAACCCGCCGGCGCGGTCGGCGACGCGGCCCGTGGGCAGTTGCGTCGAGCGCGCCAGGGCGAGCGGCAGCAGGCCGATGCCGACGATCAGGAGGTGGGCGTAGACGGCGATGCTCAGCCAGAACACCCCGGACTCCATGAAGCCGTAGGAGTGCAGGCCGACGCCCATCATGTTCGTGCCGAACCAGCTCCAGGCGGTCACGATGTTGCCGAGGATCGTCAGCAGCATCACGCCGCGCTCTTCGCCACGCCGCCCCAGCGGGCGTGCAGGACGACGGCGACCCACAGCACGATCAGCACCGCGCCGTTCTCCTTCGGGTCCCAACCCCAGAAGCGGCCCCACGACTGATCGGCCCAGATGCCGCCGAGGATCGTGCCGACGAAGCTGAACAAAATCGCGAAGCAGAGGATGCCGTACGTCATGCGGACGATCGACCGCCGCCGCTCGGCGTCGGCCAGCGCGCGGGTGAAGACGCCGCCGATCACGTAGAAGATCGCCAGCGTGCCGGCGAGGAAGACCGCGGCGTACCCGAGCGTGATGCACACGACGTGCGTCGCCAGCCAGAAGTTCGTGTCGAGCACGGCCTGGAGCGGCTTCATCGTGTCGCCCTCCATGTTGCCCAGCCCGTCGGCGACGAGCAGCGACAGGAAGCCGGCGACGGCGGACGTGGCGATGCCGAGGCCATTGCGGAAGACCCACTCGAGCCCCAGCGCCAGCACGACCACGCCCCAGGCGATGAAGATCGCCGACGAGTAGAGCGTCGTCACCGGCGGGCGCCCGGAGATCTGGATCCGCATCACGAGGCCCACGGTGTGGACCGCGAACGCCAGCAGCAGGAGGCACACAGCCGTCCGCCACAGCGGCTTGGTCCAGCCGAGCCACGAGCTGACGACGAAGAGGAACGCGCCGACGTAGAAGACGATGCTGATCGTGAACGGGTCGAAGCGGTTGAAGAACGTCTCGTAGGCCGCGTCGCCCGACGCGGCGGGCTGGCGCTGGGCGAGCGTGTTGCGGTAGGCGGCGACGTCGCGGTTAAAGGCGGCGACGTCGCCCTCGCGGTACGCGCGCATCAGGCCGAGGACCGACTTCATCTCCGCCGGCACCGACGCCGTCGCGCCGCCGCCCGCCGTCGTGCCGAGCGTCGGGGTCAGGCCGCCCCAGTACTTCTCCGTGCCGTTCATCGACGACGGCGGGACGAAGTAGAGGTCCTCGACGCGTTGCGCCTCGTCCTGCTCGATCATGCGGAGCCGCTCGACCTGCTGCCGCATCCGCCCGAGTTGCTCGACCTGCGCCCGCTGCTCGGCCGTAAGCGCGGAGCGGTCGACGCCGGACATCGCCTCGACGCTCTTCGCCAGCGCCTGCGCGCGCTCGGGGTCGCCCCACAGTTGCTCGAGCGTGGCGATCGGCCCAACCTGCGACAGCTTCATGTGCAGCCGGAGCTGCGCGACGAGGTCGGTGATCTTGCGCTGGTACAGGTCGCGGCGCTTGGCGGGGACCGCGCCGGCGATCTTCACCTGCTTGTCCAGCGCCGCGCCGTTCTCGGCGTCGCGGAGCAGGATCTGCTCGAACGAGAAGAGTTTCTCGTCGTGGTCGAGCTTCAGCAGGTCCTTGATCTGCGGGTGGTCGATGCGGAACACCTTGTACTGGTCGCCCTGCGGCGTGTTGGCCATGACATCGGTCAGCCATTGAATGGCGGCAACCCGGCCGTCGTCCGTCTTGATGCTCTGGCGGCCGCTGATGATCTTCAGGCTGCTCCGGGCGACGGTGTCGAGCGGGAGGACGCGGCCTTCGAACAAGACCGGCACCTTCGCCAGCGCGTAGACGTCGAACTCGCCCGCGTCGGCCCTCGGCGCGCGCAGCGCGTGCGACAGGAGGTACATCAACGCCAGCGCGATCATCGCCGCCGGCAGCGCGACGGCGGTGCGGCCGTACTTCGGCCGCAGCGTGTAGGCGCGGCCGTCGTCGTCGTCGTCCCCGTCGCGGCCGCCCTTCTTGCCCTTGCGGCGCTTGCCGTCGGTGCGGTCCGCGGGGGCCGGCGTGACGGGTGCGGCGGGCGCGGCGGGCGGGGCGGCGGAGAAGCCGGGCAGCTCGCCGACCTTGGCGCGCTTGCGGAGGAAGTTCACCAGCACGAGGCCGAAGTGGACGACGAGGCCGATCGCGCCGATCACGCACGCGGCGTACGGCATGAGCCATGCGGGGTTGTCGACGGCCTGGAGCGTCGTCTCGGTCGGGACGTCGGGGTTGAAGCTCGCCTGGAAGAACGTGTGGCCGCGGTAGCGCAGCGGCTCGTTCATGCGGATCACGACCTCGCGGTCGACGCCCTTCTCCTCGTCGATCAGCCGCACCCGGCTGGAGAAGTTGCGGGCGTCGCCGGTGCCGACGTGCTTGTCGTGCGCGAAGTCGATCAGGTGGAACTTGTAGGGCAGGTACTCGCGCTCGAAGCGCAGCGCGAGGCCGTACGTCTTGCCGTCGACCGTCACCTCCTGCGGTTCGTCGAGCGGCGGGAAGATGCTGACGGCGTAGGTGCCGAGCGGCGTGCCACCCTTGGTCAGCGTGACGAACGCCGACGGCGCGTCGACCGCGCCCCCCTCGACCCCGGTGACCCGCGGCTGCTCGACCACGCCGATCTCAGGCATCATGCCGGCGGTGGCGAGGCGGTCGGCCTTCTCCGCGCCCGGCTGGCGCGGGCCGGCGAGGCTCGAGTTCGGGTACCACTTCTCGACCTTCACGTCGAACGGCAGCCGCCCGTCGCTCACGGTCGCGCCGGTCTCGAGCAGTTCCTTCGGCACCACGACGACGTTGTTCTTGTCGGTCGGCGCTGAGTCGATGACGGCCAGCTCGTAGTCCTGGATGTCCTCCACCCACTGCCGCGTGTCGCCCTCGCGGAACGTGAGGCGGTCCTCCTTCTTCACGTAGTACATCAGCAACTCGCCGACGAGCAGGAGGATCAGCGAGAAGTGGATCAGCAGGACTCCGGTACGCTTGCCGTGCAGCACCGCGGTGACGACGACGCCGACGAGGCTGACGGCCGTCAGCAGCAGCAGCGGCACGAGCGTGCCCTGCGCCTGCGCCACCACGCCGGCCGCGATCCCGAGCCCGATGATCGGGATCAGCGCCAGGTCCTTCCACGTCGACTTGAACCGCAGCGAGTGGGCGGCGATCAGGTTCGCCAGCAGCAGCAGGATGAGCGTGTAGCCGCCGGGGAACGGAAAGCCGCCCTTGAGGTTCACCCAGCCCCACGACCAGAGCGGGAACAGGTGCTTGAGCGGGATCCAGACGCCCCAACTGTAGAAGTAGCGGCCGAGCACCTCGTAGAGGCTGAACTCCTTCTGCGCCGACGTGCCGGCGAACACGACGAGCATGCTCGCCGTCAGCAGCACGACCGTCAGGCGCAGCGACGCGAGCGGCGCGAGCACCCGGCGGATTAGGGACGGGCCCGCGTGCTCGGGCCGGGGCGGGAGGGTACTACCGGTGATGCTCGTCGTCGTCGTACTCAACGCTCGTCTCCGACAAATCGAACCGTCTTCAGGAACGCCTCGAACGCCGCCCGCTGCCCCTCGACCAGCTTCGCCGGCCCTTGCAGTTTGAAGAACCACAGTTGCCCGCCGCCGTCGGTCATCCCGACGACGACGCGCTTGTCGGCGCCGGCCACCTCGAAGATCGCGCCGGGGCGGTCGGCGAACTGCACGTTCTTCGGCGGGTGGTCGCCGGCGTTGACGGTGTCCTCGAGCCCGACCGCGCGGCGCCAGCGGTTGAGGTTATCCAGCAGGCTGCCCGCCTGGGCGGGCGGGAGCCGCGTGATGGCGAGGTCGGCGGTCTCGCCGCCGGCCGCCACCTTGATCGTGTGCAGGCGGAACTGCTGCGTCGCCTTCTCCTCCGCCCAGCCCGCGGGCAGCGCGCCCCACGCGAGCTTCACGTCGGCCGCGGGCGCGGCCGCGGCGCCGTGGTCGTGACCGTGATCATGGCCGTGGTCGTGAAACCGGACCGAGCGCAGGAACGCGTCGTAGTTCGCCTTCTGCGCCGCGATGACGTCCGGCGGGCCCACGACCTTGAAGAACCACGCCTTGTCCTCGTGCGGCACGATCGCCGCGAGCATCCGGCGGGGCTGGCCGCTGGTCGGGTCCTTGCCGGTCGCGTCGAACGCGTCGGCCTGCACGCCCGGCTTGAGCTCGACCTTCGACACGACCTTTGCCAGGTCCGCCTCGGGCGACTTCGGCAGGCCGAGTTGCTCCTCCCACCGGTTGACGTTCGGGAGCAGCGGGTTGGCGTCGCGCGGCAGCGGGATCACCGTCAGCACGACGTCCTTGTGATCCGGGGAGACGGCGAAGGCGGCGTAGCGCATCTGCCCGGCGGGCTGGGGCGTCCACCCGGCCGGCACGTCCCACTCGATCTCCGCGTGCCCCGCGTGCTCGTCCGCCGGGGCGGCCTTGGCGGCCGGGGTGGCGGCGACCGCCGCGGGCGGCGGATCTTTGGGCGCGGAATACGCGCGGACCGAGTCGCTGTCGTCGCACCCAGCCGCCGCGACGAGGGTCGCGGCCAGCACGCAGAGGAATGGCGTTCTCACGTTGTTATTCACCGTATTAAGAGTTACGCCCGAGGGGGCCGAACGTTCTGTGCCTCGCCCGCCGGCCGCCGGATTGTAGGGCCGGGGCGGCCCGCGCCCAAATGCGTTCACGATCGTTGAAAGGTCCCGCAGCCCGCCCGCTGTCGCACGAGAAAAACTTTAGGAATAGGTTTGACAGTGCGGTAACTGTTAACCCATAATTCACCCTAACAACGAGGCCAGCAAGGAGGCGGCAGAATGATCACGATTCGTCAGATTGAGCGCGACTGGAACGCCCGGCAGTACGAGAAGATGTTCCGCGAGCTGACGGCGTTCCGGCCGGAGGCGACGTTCCACTTCAACTTCGAGTCCGGCCGCGCCACCCCCGCCGCGGCGATGGCGCTGATCCGCCTCGAGGAGCTGTGCCAGTCGCACGTGCCGCTGTACGCGAAGCTCGTGCGGGCGGTGCTGGCGGCGCAGGACGCCCGGGACGGCGGCTGGGGCGACCCGGTCGTCACCGCGCTGTGCCTCCGCGCCCTGACGGCCAACCGCGGCAACGGCGTCGCGGTCGACCGCGGCATCGCCTACTTGGCCGAGCTTCAGAAACCCGAGGGGATCTGGCCCGCCGTGCCGGTCCGCCGCCTGCCGGAAGACCCGTACACGTCGGCGTTCATCCTGTACGAGCTCGGCGACAACCCCCGCTTCCGCGACGGCGTCCGCCTCGCCGACGCGATCGCCTGGTTCGAGCGCCATACCGACCAACTCGACGAGGAGACCAGGGCGCTCTGGGAACGGGCGAGCCTGCGGTGCCGCATGGGCGACGGGCTGGCGACGGTGACGGCGCTTTGGTCGTAAGATTCGCTTCGAGGATGTAAGCCGCTTGCGGCTTAGCGAACTGGAGCCGATGGTGCTCCCCCGCTAAGCCGCAAGCGGCTTTTTCATGCGCATTCGTCCACCCGGTCGGTCGATCGTTCAGATCTGCCCGACGGTCGATTCATTGACGTTCGGGCGGGATCTCGAGATCCGGTCCCACGCTCACAATGCAGGGGAAACGCGATCCAACCCGCGCCGATCGTCACCTAGACGTCCTTCGTCGGATTCCTAAACGAGCGGAACGAGCTCGTCTCAGACCTGCCTCCCACGACGCCATCAACGAACGAAACAGGCGGCCCCCTCCAGGGAGCCGCCTGTACTTTCTGCTCAAAAAAATCGTCTGTCCCATTAGCGGGATTGAGAAATCTTGGGCGCGTCGGGGAGCTTCAGGACCATCCCGACCTTCACGCGGGCGGGGTCTTCGCCGATCTGATCGCGGTTGACCTCATACAATTCGTCGACCCGGGTGGACACGCCGTAGAGCTTCGTCGAAATCTTGTACAGGCTGTCGCCCGCCTGCACGCGGTACTCGGACGCGCTGTTGACCTGGGCGTCGGCGGCCGCGGCGCCGCCGCTCGAGTTGGCGCCGGCGGCGGCCGGGGCGGCGTCGATCGCCGGCAGGTTGATCACCGTGCCGGGGCGGACGGCGTTGGGGTTCACGTCCGGGTTGGCCTGTTCGATCTGGATGTAGTGGCGCGAGCTGCCGTAAACCGCCTTGGCGATCGACGAGAACGTCTCGTTGCGCTGCATGACGTGCGTGCGGGCGCCGGCGGCGGAGTTGCCGGCGGTGCTCGTCCCAGCCGGCGCGTCCTGCGGCGCGGGGGGCGCGGCCGGCGGCGTGGTGGCCGCCGCGCCGCCGTTGCCGGGATCGCCGACCGGCGGGATCGTGGTGTTCGGGGTGCCCGGAGTGTTCTCGCCGGCCAGGGCCGCGCCCGTGTCGGCGGGACCGGACGGGACGACCGCGCCGCCGTTGTTGTCGCCACCGGCGCCGGTCGCGGCGGCGGGTTCGCCGCCGGGCAGGTTCTGCGTCGGGGTTTGCGTACGGGCGAGGAGCGGCGGGTGCGACTCGACGACGACCTGCCCGGTCTCGAGCGACGTCGCCCACTCCGTGCCGCCGGCGTCATTGCCCGCGGCTGCGTCGGCGCGCAATCGCGCGCCGGCGTCGGCCGGGGCGGCGGGCGTCTCGGGGTCCCGGAGAACGCGTCGGTCGGGGCGGCCGGCGTCTCCGGGCTTACCGGCGGGACGGACGGCGGCACGGCGTTCGGGTCGGTCCCGGCGTCGGCGGGATCGGTCGGTGCGGCGCCGTCCTCGGCGCCGGCGTCGCTCGTCTGCCCTGACGTGTCGGCGGCGTCGCTCAGGGCGACCTCGCCACCCCTCTCCTTCGGCACCAGCAGGTAAACGACGAGTACGGCGAACAGGACGGCGGCGATGGCCGCCCCAATCTTCACGTCCTTGCGCATCGTGGGCATCCTTTCCAACTGCTGCATCCTTCGGATTCCCCGGCAGCAGGGGTATTCAGTTGTCGCGTTCTAACCGAGGTGACCCCGCAGACCAAACGCAACCGTCGCCCGCGACCGACGAGCCTTGCCCGCACGGTCGGTCGCGTCGGGCGCCGGCGGCCCCGGGGACGCGCCGTCCGACGGACGGCGGCCGAACGGGGACGCCCGCGCTCGTGGCGTCGCGTCGCGTTACGCGCCGGCCCGGGTGAGTTGCCCGACGGGCCGCGCGCGGTTCGTGCTCTCCTGTTCGCGCCCCGCGCCCAGCAGCAGGATGGGCGACGCGATCGCGATGGACGAGTAGGTCCCGACCACGATACCGACCAGCAGCGCGAACGTAAAGCCGTGGATGCCCGGGCCGCCGAAGATGTACATCACGAAGATCGTCAGGATCGTCGTGCCGCCGGTCAGCAGCGTGCGGCTGAGCGTCTGGTTGATCGAGTCGTTGATCGTCTTGCGGCTGACGACGCCGAACTTGCCGCGGTTCTCGCGGATGCGGTCGAACACGACGACCGTGTCGTTCATCGAGTAGCCCATGACCGTCAGCACGGCCGCCACCATCGTCAGGTTGAGGCGGAACGGCTCGATCAGCAGCGCGTGGCCGACGAACGTGCCGGCCACGTAGTGCGCCAGGCCGACGGCGGCCAGGACGAACAGCGTGTCGTGGAGCAGCGCCACGACGGTCGCGCCGCCGTACTTCAGGTTGCCGAACCGCACCCAGATGTACGCCATGATCACGAGGATCGACAGCGTCAGCGCCAGCAGCGCGTCGCGGGCGGTCTCGCCGGCGACCTGGGCGTCGAAGTTCGACACCCGCTGGAGGCCGGCCGGGCGGGTCAGCGCGTCCTTGACGAGCGTCCACATCGGCTCGACGAGGTTCGCCTTCCACTGGTTGAGCTTCAGCTCGTCCGCCGGCGCGTAGGCGAACGCGGGGTCGGACACGAACACGACGGCGGTCGTCGCCGGGCCGCTCGAGGCCGTCTCGACGTCGAACGCGTGGTACGTCGCCTGCGCGGTGCCGCCGGTCTGGGCCGAGAGGCGCTGCCGCTCGATGCGGTCCTCGATCTGCTCGGCCGTGAGCCCCACCGACAGGTCCTTCAGCACGATCGCGGCGCCGCCGACGTGCGACGCGATCCGGGCCGGGTTGAAGTCGAGCCCCGGCAGCGTCTGGTCCGCCCGCTCGATCGGCACGATCACGCCCGAGGCGGTGGCGGCCTGGAGGTCGGCGGCGTCGCCGGCGAAGTTGCTCGGGCGCTCGATCTTCAGGTTGTCGCCCAGCGCCCGGATGACGGCGTCGCGGACGACGGTGCCGTTGTCGTTGGGCGTGATGATCTCGTAGGTCGTCCCGTCGCCGCCGACCGACACGACGCTCGGGCTCGGCAGCGCGCCGCCGGGGCCGGCCTGGGACTCGATCTGCTTGCGGACGTCGTTGATCGGCATCTGGCGGGCGAGGTCGACCGTGACGCTCGTGCCCTTGGTGAACTCGATGTCGAGCATCTGCCCCTGCGACCACTTCACCGCGAACGCGATGAGGCCCAGCGAGATGACCGCGCCGCTGAACGCGTAGAACATCCACGCCTTGCCCATCCAGTCGACGTCCGGGCGCAGCGCGCGGTCCCACCGCGGGAACGTCAGCGGCAGGCTGCCGAGGCGCTCGATGCCGAAGCGTTCGATCAGGACGCCGAACACGGTCTTGGTGACGAACAGGGCGGTGAAGAGCGAGCTGACGATGCCGATCAGGAGCGTGAGGCCGAAGCCCTTTACTTCCTCGCTGCCGAACCAGTAGAGGATCAGGGCGGTGATGCCGGTGGTGACGTTGCCGTCGAGGATCGCGCTCCACGCGCGGTCGTAGGCGTTGCGCAGGGCCATCCGCAGCGAGAGCCCCCGGACCTGCTCCTCGCGAAGGCGCTCGAAGATCAGCACGTTGGCGTCGACCGCCATGCCGATCGTCAGCACGATGCCCGCGACGCCCGCGAGCGTGATCGTCGCGCCGGGCAGGGCCGCCATCGCGCCGAGGATGAACAGCATGTTGAGGAAGACCGCGAACGTCGCGACCACGCCGGCGAGGTAGTAGTAGCCGCTGAGGAAGATCGCGACGACGACGAGGCCGAAGATGCAGGCCCAGAGCCCGCGCTTGAGGTTGTCGGCGCCGAGCTGGGGGCCGACCGTGCGCTCGCTGATCGGCTCCTCGGCGAGTTGGGCGGGGAGCGAGCCGGCGCCGAGCGTGCGGACGAGGTAGTTGATCTCCGCGCCGGAGAACCCGTTGCGCCCGCCGCTGATCGTGCCGCTGCCGCCGGTGATCGGCTCGTTGATGTTCGGCGCGCTGAGGACCCGCCCGTCGAGCATGATCGCCAGCGGGCGGCCGACGTTGTTGCGCGTCAGCTCGCCGAAGTAGAGCCCGCCCTGCGGGTCGAACGCGAACGCGACGACGGCCCCGCCGAACTCGCTCACGTCGCGGCCGGCGCGGGCGAGGCCCCACGGCAGGCGGCCGGGGCGGTTGTCCATCGAGCGGTCGTCGGTGATCCAGGCCAGGACGTAGCGCTCGTCGTTGAACGTCTCGGTCGTGCCCTCGAACCGCTTGGGGTCGTCGACCGGGAACCAGCGCGCCGTGTCGCCGGCGACGACGGCCGGGCCCTGGCGCTGGAGGCGCTCGGCCATCTGGGCGTACTGGGGGTCGGTCGGGTCGACGAGGATGTGGAACTCGAGCACGCCCGAGCCGCGGAGCAGCCGCTTGAGGTCGGCCGCGTCGTCGATCAGGTTGCGGACCTTCTGGAACTCGTCGAACGCCTTGGCGTACGCGTCGATCGCCGCGACCCGCTGCGGGAACGCCCCGCCACCGGCCGCCGCCTGCGTGGCGGCCGCCGGCGCCTCCGGGCCCGTCGCGCCTAGGGCGGGCGTGCCGCTCCTGAGCTGGGCGAGCCGGGCGGCGCGGTTCTTGTTCGTCAGGGCGGCCTCGAGCTCGGCGACGCTCACGTTGGTCGTGGCGATGCGGGCCTTGAGCGCGTCGTACCGGACGCGCGCCTCGGCCTCGGCCGCGGCGTTGCGGGCCTTGTTGGCCGATTGGATCGCCTCGTGCGCGGCGACGAGCTCGTCGAACAGCTTCTGCCGGGCGGCCGAACCGCCGGCGAGCTCGGTGAGCCGCTGGCGGTTCGGGCCACCCTGCTGCTCGACGGCGTTCACGACCTCGGCCGGGCGGACGTTGGTCGCCTCGAGTTGATCGCGGGCGGCGATCAGCGCGGCGCGCTTGTCCTCGGCGTCCTTCGAGCCGCTCGACAGCGGCATCTGGATCTCCAGCCGCGTCGCGCCCTGCGGACGCCAGACGAGGTTGCGCACGCCCTCGGGGTCGACGCGCCGCTTCAGCGCGGCCATCATCGTCTTGGAGAGGTCCTCGCTGGCTACCTCCCCCTCGGGCGGGCGGATCTCGTAGAGGAGGCTCGTCCCGCCGACCATGTCGATGCCGGGGCGGAGGTTGGTCTTCTTCGAGAACGGCACCTCGCCGTTAAGCCCGACCTCCCGCGGCTGGGTCACCGACGGCCAGAAGATCGCGGCCAGCGCGACGAGGATGAACAGGGCGATGACCGTGAAACGCCCGGAGTAATTCGTTGGCATGGGTTGTGTGTGTGTCCGAGGGTCAGCGCCCGAGGGTCAAGAGTCGGGCACCGGCGTCCGTGGACCGCCGATCCCGACTGCAGACGCCCGAATCCTGACCCTTGACCTCTCCTCTTACGTCTTGTCGCTTCCTACTTCGCGTCCGCCACCTTCGCGTCCTCGTCGATCACGCGGTGGATCGCGTTGCGGCTGAACCAGATCTTGGTGTTCGAGCTCTCGTCGACCTTCAGCAGGACCCGCGCCTCCTCGACGTCCACGACCTTGCCGAGGATGCCGCCAATCGTCTGGACGCGGTCGCCGCGCTTCATCTGACCGAGCATGTCCTGGCGCTGCCGCTCGGTGGTCTTCTTCGAGCGGAACATGAACACCCAGAACACGAGCACGAGGATGAGCAGCGGCGTCATCGGGCTCGTCAGCGTCTCGGCCCACCCGGGGGCCGGGCGGGAGGCCGGCCCGGTGGTGGCCTGCGCGAGGGTCGTCATCGTCGTCGTGAGAAAGGCGGCCAAAGATGCTCCAGTCAGGGGCGGCCCGTCGTGCGGGTCGCCCGTCCCACTTCCCCCCGCGAATCCGCGCCGAGCCCGGCGTGCGAAATCTTGCCGGCTCAGGCGTCGGCGGCGGGCTCGGCGCCGGCCGCGATCGTGCTCCCCGGTCCCAGCGAACACCGCGGGTCGGTCTGCCTGAACGATTCGAATTGCCCGTCCCGAATCGCGCGGCGGATGTCGGCCATCAGCCGTTGGAAGAACCGAATATTATGCAGGGAAACCAAGATGGGGCCAAGCATCTCGCCGGCGAAAAAAAAGTGGCGGACCGCGCCGCGCGTGAACGAGCGGCAGGCGTAACAGTCGCACCCGTCCTCGATCGGGCCGTTATCGGTCGCGAAGCGGCTGTTGCGCAGGCGGATCGCCCCGCCGGCGGTGAACGCGTAGGCGTTGCGCCCGTTGCGGGTGGGCAGGACGCAGTCGAACTGGTCGATCCCCGCCGCCACGGCGGCCACGATGTCGCGCGGGAACCCGACGCCCATCAGGTAGCGCGGCTTCGTCGCCGGCAGCATCGGCGTGACGAGCCGCAGCACCCCCATCATCGCCTCGAACCCCTCCCCGACCGCCAGCCCGCCGACGGCGTATCCAGGGAAATTCATGGCAATAAGACGTTCGGCGCAGCGCGCCCGCAGGTCCGGGTCGGTGCCGCCCTGCACGATGCCGAACAGCGACTGGTCGTCCGGACGCGCGTGGGCGTTCAGGCAGATCTCCGCCCACCGGAGCGTCCGGTCGACCGCCCGCGCCTGGTACTCGGCCGGCGCGTCCGCCTTGGGGCACTCGTCGAACGCCATGATGATGTCGGCGCCGAGGTCATTCTGCACCTCGATGCTCCGCTGCGGCGTCAGGCGCACGGTCGACCCGTCGACGTGGCTCTTAAACGTGACGGCCTCGTCGGTGATCTTGTTGATGTCCGCGAGCGAGAAGACCTGGAACCCGCCGCTGTCGGTGAGGATCGGCCCCGGCCACGCCATGAACCGGTGAAGGTCGCCGAGGGCGGCGACGGTCTTCTCGCCCGGGCGGAGCATGAGGTGGTACGTGTTGCCGAGGATGATCTGCGACCCCGTGGCGGCCACGTGGTCGGGCAGGAGGCCCTTGACCGTCCCCTGCGTGCCGACCGGCATGAACGCCGGGGTGTCGTAGGCGCCGTGCCGAGTCGTGACCCGCCCGAGCCGGGCGTGGGAGGTGAGGTCTTGCGCGAGCAGTTCGTACGAAAGCGCGGGAGCGGACATGCCCTAGCGTAGCACGTCACGGACGTCGCGGAAAAGGCGGCGTAACTGCGGAAGGGATATCCGATCGGCCAGCCACCAGCGGTCTCGCATACCGACTTGCGTGACGACGGCACCGCAGCCAGCGGCATTGCAGCATTGACGAGCGACCAGTAACTATCGGCGGCGGCCGCCGCGGCCGCTTCCTTCGCCCTGGCTGCGGGAGACGCGCGCGGCGCCGCGGTCGGCGCGCGACGGGCGCTCCGCGCGCTCGATCCGCTCGGGGCGCTGCCGCTCGACGTTCATCGAACGCTGTGACGGCTGGCGACGGCTCTCGCGCTCCGCGGCCTCCTGCTGGCGACGGGACTCGCGATCGGCGTCGCGGGCGGCTTCCTGCTGACGCGCGGCGTCGCGCTCGGCGGCGCGTTGGGCGTCGCGCTGGGAATCCTGCTGGCGGGCCGCGTCGCGTGCGGCCTCGCGTTCGGCCTGGCGCTGGGCCTGTTGCTGCTCGGCCGCTTGATGCTGCGCCTGCGACGCCGCCCGCTCCTGCTCGGCGGCGGCGGCCCGATCGCGGACGCGCTGCTCGCGGGCGGCCTGGACGGCGGCGTCGCGCTCGGCGTCGCGGCGGGCGCGCTCCTGCGCCATCGCCTGCTCGCGGCCGTTGTCGGACGCCTGCTCCTGCCGCTTCGCCTCCGCCTCGGTCTGGCGGCGGGCCTGCGCCTCGGCCCGCGCCTGCTCGGCCGCCGACGCCTTCTCGGCCCGCCGCTGTTCTTTCATCGCCGCGTCGGCCTCATCGCGCGCCGCGCGCGGTAATTCGCCTTCCGTCCGCCGCGGCGGCTTTCACGCGGCGGCTTCGGCTTCTCGCGCGGACTGGCGTTCCGCCTGACGCTGCGCCCACGCGCGCCGCCTCCGCCTGATCGCGCGACTGTTTGTCCGCCCGCGCTGCTCGGCGACCGCCTCGCGCTCCCGGCGGCGCTGGGCGACGGCGTCGTTCGGCGCCCGCGTCCGGGCCTCGTCGTCCATGAGCCGCGGCGACGACCCGTCCGGCGCCCGGCTGATTCCGGCCGGCGTCCCCCTGCCCGGCGATCGGCTCGCTTCGCCTCAGCGGCCTGCTGGGCGGCCGACTCCTGCTGCACCCTTGCCAGCCGGGCGCGCCTCCCGCTCGGCGGCCCGCTCGATCTTCGCCTGCGAATCGGCCTGTTGCCGGGCGGCGCGCTCGGCGGCGTTCGCCCGGTCCTCGAGCTTCGCCGCCTGCGCCGCCGCCGCCGCGCGCGCTGCCGCGTACCAGCGGCGGCGACCGCCTTCGTCGCGGCCTCCTTCTCGGCGACAGGATGACCTGCACCGACTGCGGCGGCACCGACGCCTTGCGCCCCCGCTCGGCCGCGGCCCGCGCGTCGCGGCTCGGCCCGCTCCGCACGGCGACCCTCATCGAGCATCGACCTGCGGCCGCCCGCCTGGGCCTCGTTCTGCACGGCTTGGCGACGCTCGGCGCGGACGCGGTCCTTCGCGCCGCCCCGCTCGGCCGCCTGCCGCTGCACGAGCAACGCCGCTGCTGCGACTCCTGCGTCTCCTGCTGTTTGGCCGCGAACTGCTGCGACTGGCGCTGCGCTGGCGAGCGAGTCGCTCCTGCTTCGACCGCTGCTCGGCGGCCTCGCTCGCGGCCCGCCGTTGTTCGATCTGCTGCTTCTCCATCAGCCGGCGGTGGTTCCGCTGCTTCCATTCCGACTCGCCGGAGTTGCGGCTCGCCAGCACAATCGCCCGCCGGCGCGCTCGGATGGCGTCACGTTGTGCCGGTGGCGGTCGTGGTGCCCGCGGCCGCCGTGGTGCCCGCCGTGGCCGCGGTCGACCCAGTGCCCGTCGTGGTGGTGCCGGTGCGGCCGCTTGTGGTGGTGGTGATGGTGGTGGTGCGGGTCGTAGCAGTAGTAGTCGCACCGGTCGTAGACGCGGTAGGTGACGAAGCCCCAGTAAAAGCCGTGCGGCGCCGTGCCAGGAGGAGAACGAGTCGGCGATGTCCTCGGCCTGGCGGTAGGCGAGGTAGGCGTCGTCGCGGTCGCGGCGGGCGGCGATAACGGCCTCGGCGTCGTCGAGGCGGGCGCGGGCATCGTTGGCGTCGTCGGCGCGCGGTCGAGGTCGGCGCATCGCGTCGAGTTCCCCTCGAGGCAGGCGAGCTGTTCGCGGTCGATCGACAGAGGGTCGACAATCGCTCGATACCGGGCGTCGAGGGCGGCGACGCGGCTCGTCGGCGGCGTCGGCGTCGGCGATCGCCTTGTCGAGGGCGGCCTGCTCGGTCGCCGCCGCGCGGGCGTCGGCCACGGCCGGGATCTTCGGCGTCGTTCTGCTCGAACGCCCGGCCGAGCTTCTCAAGCTCGCCCTCGGCCTGATCGATCGCCGCGCGCCTCGCGCGCGGCGGCGTCGGTGTCGAGGTGCGGCGTCCTCGAGGCCGTCACGCTCTCCTTGGCTCGGCCGAGGTCCGCCTCGGCGGACGTGAGTTCCGCGGGATCGACGCGGTCGGCGGGCTCGAGCGGGAGGAAGTCGAGCCGCCGCTGCGCCGTTTGCAGGGACGCGGTCGCCGTCTGGTACGGGCCGGTGCCGACGAGCGGCTCGAGCGCGCGTCCTCCGCCTCGCGCGCGGCGGCCGCGGCAGCGGCCCGGCCCGCTTGGCGGCGCCGGCGAACGGTTCGGCGGCCTCGAACGCCGCGATCGCGTCGGCCTCGGCCTGCGCCGCGGCGTCGCGGGCGGCGGCGTCGCGGGCGATGGCGTCGCGGGCGGCCTGCCGGGCGGCGGCCGCGTCGGCGTCGGCCCGGTCGAGGTCGGGACGGATCGCGTCGAGTTCGCGCTCGCGCCCCTCGATCCGGCGGGCGAGGTCCGCCGCCGCGTCGTCCTTCCGCCGCGCCTCCTCCGCCAGCGCCGCGGCGCGCGCGTCGGCGGCCTCGAACGCGGCGCGGGCGCGTTCGGCCTCGCCGATCGTGGCGTCGAGCGACCGCTCACTGCGGTCGAGCGACTCGCGGGCGCGGATCACGTCCCAGTCGTCGTACCCCGCCGCCGCGGCGCGCGGGAACGCCGGCAACAGGCACGCCGCCAGCAGCGCGAGCTTCGCGAGCGTTCGAAGAGGGGTTCTGGCGGCGGCGGCGGTCATGGGCGCTCCCTCTATGCGGGCACGCGAGGCGCGAACGTCTTCCTGCATTCTACGTTCGAAGGAACGGAGACAACATGGCAGACACGCCCCGCCGGGCGTGGTTGGTCCGTCAGATCGATCGGGCGCAACCGCGTTTAGTGGGCTCGCTTGCGAGCCGCGTCGGGCGGGATGGAAGGGGAAGCGAGTCGCGCAGGGCGCGAGGCTTTTTATCGGACCGTGCGGGGTCATGCCGCCGCACTTGGCTCGCAAGCGGCCGGGCGACAGCGGTCTGAAGCACCTCGTTAGCGGTAGCCCCGAGCGCATGGGCGCCGCTAAGTGAAGATGCAACGCGCTCTAAATGGGTGGGGGTTGTTACCGTAACCGTCGGGGCGAGGTCGTTCGGCTAGTACGCCCGGAGCAGTTTCGCGCCGGGGAAGGCGGAGAGGACGATGTCCTCGTGGCGCATGCCTTGGCTCGACTGGGTTTCGGCGCACCACTGGCACATGCCCACGCCGTGGCCCCAGCCGTGGCCGTCGGAGAAGCTGACGGTCGCGTCCTCGTTGACCGGCTTGAAGAAGCTGCTGTTGATGCCCGTGCCCGGCGCGGCGCCAGTGTTGACGGCCCAGCGGATCTCCTCGCCGATGAGGCTGTAGCGGTTGCCCTTGACGTCGGTCACGACGAACCGCACCGGCCGCCCGTACGGGTTGGTGGCCTGCACGTCGATGCGGTCGACGAGAGCCATGCTCTTCTCCGGGCGGGCCTTCTTCTCGCCCCACAGGCGGAAGCGGCGGGTGAGCTCGTCCTTCCGCACCACCACCGGCGGCCAGTTGAACCGCGGCGAGGCGTTGCAGAGCGAGCCGACGTTCTGGTCGCTGAGGGCGGCGTGCGGCTCGTTGAAGCCATCGGCCCCGGACTGGCGGACGCCGCCGCAGCAGGAGCTGAAGTAGGCCTTGAAGATGCGTTCCTGCCCCGAGTCGCCCCACGCGACGACCACGCCGAGCGTGTCGTCCACCGCGACGGTGCTCTTGTCGCTCTCGGCCTTGATCCCGCCGTACACCTGGCTGCGGACGTCGTTATTGATGTGGAAATGTCGGCTTTCGCTGATCCGCGCGCACTCGTAGAGGGCGTACGTCCGGGCGATGATCGCCTGGGCCCGGTACGCCTCGACGCTCCAGTTCCAGAGCATCTCTTTCGGCACGACGCTCTTGAGGTAACTGTCGATGTCGACGTGGTTCACCACGTCGAACCGCCCCGGCTCGACGGGCACCAGGCGGTACTTGCCGCGGTGGGACAGGCCGTTGAGACTGAGGGCGCCCTCCTCCTCGCACTCGAGCGTGAGCTCGCCCGAGCCGACGGACGAGCCGCCGATGCGCCAGCCGGTCGGCGTCAGCTCGATCACGACCGGGTCGTCGGGCAGGTTGAGCCGCTGCGGCTGGGGGTTGGACGCGACGGTGAGGAGGGGCGGCTGCGAGGACTCGAGGGTGACGCGCTGCTGCAATTCAAGCACGCGAACGCGGACGATCGGCACGCCCTTCATCGACGGCCGCTCTCGCTGCTTCTGCCCGCAGCCGAGCGGCCACAGCAGGAGCAAACCGAGGCAGAGAATCAGCCACGTCCAGCGGCCCAATCGTCCGGTGTGTCGCATGGCATCCTTGCCGTTGCTAGGGAGTTGCTAGTGGTCAGTTGCTAGTTGCTAGTGGAGGAGCAGAACTCCTCGCATCTACTAGCAACTAGCAACTCCCAACTCGCAACTAGTCTTCCAGCTTGCGGAGCGACAGCCCGAAGGTGCCGAGCTGTTGCTTGATCTCGTTAAGGCTGGTCTGGCCGAAGTTCTTGCAGCCGAGCAGTTCGTCCTCGGTGCGGCTGGCGAGCTCGGAGAGGGAGTTGATGTTGAGCCGCTGCAGCGCCTTGCGGCTGCGCACAGAGAGTTCGAGGTCGGCGACCGACTTGCCGAGCACCTCGGGCGCCACGTTGCCCGCGGCGGCGACCGACGGGCGGCGGGTGGCGGCGGCGGCGCCGGCGGGGTCGGCGGCCTGGCCGAGGCGCAGGCCCTTCTGGGCCAGCAGCGCCTTGATCTCGTTGAGGCTCGTCTCGCCGAAGTTCTTGTAGCTCAGCAGTTCCTGCTCGGTCGTACGCAGCAGGTCGCCGAGCGACTTGATGTTCATCTTCTTCAGGCAGTTGCGGCTGCGGACCGACAGCTCGAAGTCGGTGATCGGGATGTTCAGCACCGCGTCGGTGCGGCCGCCGCGGCGGTCGCCGTCCTCGTCGTAGTACTGGCTGCGGGCCGACTCGACGTCCTTCATGTAAAGGCGGGCGCGCGCGTGGTTCGGGTCGGTGCGGAGGATCGCGTCGAGCAGCGGTGCGCTCGTCGTAGTGGTTGTTGTCCTCGTAGAGCACCGCGAGGTTCATCAGGGCGTTGAGGTGCACCGGCGGGCTCGTGCTGATCCGCTCGTAGAGCTCGATCGCCTTGGCGTCCTCGGCCCGGCGGTCGTACAGCACCGCGAGCTGGAACGCGGCCGTCTCGTGGTCCGGGTTCTCCCCGAGAGCCCGCTCGTAAAACTCGACGGCCCGCTCGTGGTTGCCCTCTTTGTCCGCTTCGAGCCCGCGGCGAGTATTCCTCGGCGGCGTGCTCGTTGATGGATGCAATCGTCGCTTCGCTCATATCGACGTTTCGTCTCTTAAACCGGGTTCGGACCGAACGTTCGCTCGCACGGCGCGACCGGCGGGACACGGCGTTGCCCCGATCGCGCCCGATTCGCTAAGCTGCTCAAGCCCGGCAACTATAGTCAGATCCTGCCGAGGTCGCAACCGGTACCGGCGCGGCGCGGCCCCTCGGACGACGCGGACGCAGGGTCCTCCCCGGTTTAGCGGGCCCGCTCGCGGGCCGCGTAGGGGTGGGTGATTTGCCTCGGCGTAAGTGACGTAACGGGTCGCGTCCTTCCCGGTCGAATCAGGCTGTCCCGACCGGCGCACCCGGACGCGGCTCGCAAGCGAGCGGGCTAAATGGGGGCAATCGAGCTTCACGAATCAGGTCCTGCGACTGCGCGCGGCCCGAAGTGGTGCGGCGCGCGAGTGAATTCATGCCAACCGAGCGGATCCTCATCTTCGCCAACCCGATCGCCGGCCGGGGCCGCGGGGGACGATCGCGCGGCGGCTTTCGACCCGGCTGCGGGCGGACGGGTACGAGGTCGTCATCCTGACCGACCGGCCGGCGTCGCTGCCGATCGACGTGCTCGGGCCGTGCGTGCGGGCCGCGATCGTGATCGGCGGCGACGGCACGCTCCGCCCGTGGCCGACCGGCTCTTCGTCGACCGCCACGGCCACGGCGGCGCCCGGCGAGTGCCCGGCCGGGCAGGAGACGCCGCTGCTGATCGTCCCGCTCGGCACGGCGAACCTCATGGTCCGCCACCTCGGGATCCGGTGGGACGACCGCCACCTCGACCGCCAGGTGAGCGAGGCGATCGCCCGGCGGCAGATCGTGCGCCTCGACGCGGCCCGCGCCTGCGGCCGACTGTTCCTGCTGATGGCGGGCGTCGGGTTCGACGCCCACATCGTGCACGAGCTCGACCGCCTGCCCGCGGGCCGATCTGGTACACGAGCTACGCCCTGCCCGCGGCGCTGGCCGTCGGCCTGTACGCGTACCCGCCGCTGACGGTGACGGTCGACAGCCGGCCGGTGTTCCGCTCGGCGCCCGGCGGTCGCCTTCGTCGGGAACATCGCCGAGTACGGGACCGGCTTCCCGATCCTCCCCCACGCCCGCTCGGACGACGGCATGCTCGACGTGTGCGTGCTGCCGTGCGCGTCGCGGGCGGACCTGATCAAACTCTTCCTCGCCGCCGCCGCCGGCGAGCATCTGCAGGGCGAGGGGGGCGGTCTACGTGAAGGGCCGGCACGTGAAAATCGAGACGATCGCGGGCACCGCCGTCCCAGTTCAAGTCGATGGTGACTCGGCGGGGTACACGCCGGTGAACGTCGATTTGCTTCCGGTCCGGCTGCCTTTTATCGTGCCGTGAGGCAGTTGCTAGGCCAGTTGCTAGTTGCTAGTTGCTAGTGGCGGCCTATCACCGGAGGGGCTGTCCCCGCGAGAGACGCCAGCAGGGACAGCCGTTGCCGCGTCGGCAAGCAGGTCGACCCACTTCCAGCAACATCGATCATCATGCAAGACCTCCTCCACCTCGACCGCAATCCCCTGTTCGTCATCGCCGGCCCCTGCGTGATCGAGTCGGCCGAACTTTGCCTGACGATCGGGCGGCACATGAAGCAGCGTGTGCGACGAGTTGGGGTTGACCTACATCTTCAAGGCGAGCTTCGACAAGGCGAACCGCTCGAGCAACGCCAGCTTCCGCGGGCCGGGGCTGGAGGACGGGCTGGTCGTGCTGAAGACGAAGGAGGCGCTGGGCATCCCGGTGCTGACCGACATCCACGAGCCGGACCAGGCGGCCGAGGCGGCGACGGTGGTCGACATCCTGCAGGTGCCGGCGTTCCTCGCGCGCCCAGACAGATTTGCTCCAGGCGTGCGGGCGGACCGGCCGGACGATCAACGTGAAGAAGGGCCAGTTCATGAGCCCGCAGGAGATGGGCAACGCGGTCGACAAGATCCGCGCGACCGGCAACCAAAAGATCCTTCTGACCGAGCGCGGCACGTTCTTCGGCTACAACCGCCTCGTGAACGACTTCACCGGCCTGTCCGTCATGAAGGGTTCGGTGTGCCCACCGTTTTCGACGTCACCCACTCCACCCAGCAGCCCGCCGGCATGGGGAACCAGTCGGGCGGCAACCCGCAGTACTCCCCCTGCTCGCCCGCGCGGCCGTGGCCGCGGGGATCGACGGGCTGTTCCTCGAGTGCCACCCCGATCCCCGCAACGCCAAGAGCGACGCCGCCACGATGCTCGGCCTCGACGAGGTCGAGCCGTTGCTGAAGTCGTGCCGGCAGATCGCGGACCTTCGCAAGACCTGGGTAGGTTGAACCGCGAAGGGCGCGAAGAACGCGAAGAAGACATTTCAGTTGATCGTCCTTCCTCTCCTTCGCGTCCTTCGCGCACTTCGCGGTTAATCTCTCTGCTATGCCGAAGGCGAACTCCACGCATCTAGACGACAAGGGCGCGGCGCGGATGGTCGACGTGGGGGCGAAGGCCGTCACGGCGCGGGAGGCGGTCGCGGAGGGATACATCACCTTGCGGCCGGCGACGCTGCGGGCGATCGCCGACGAGCGGGTGCCGAAGGGCGAGGTGCTGAACACCGCCCGCGTGGCCGGCATCCTCGCGGCCAAGCGGTGCGGGAGTTGATCCCGCTCTGCCACCCGCTGCCGGTCGAGAGCGTCGAGGTCGACTTCGACGTCCCCGAACTCGAGCCGGAGGGGGACGAGCCGGTCGAGGCTCCACATCAAGGCCATCGCCCGCATCACCGGCAAGACCGGCGTGGAGATGGAAGCGGCGCGACGGCGGTCTCCGTCGCTGCGTTGACGATCTACGACATGTGCAAGGCGATCGACAAGACGATGACGATCGAGGGGATTCGCGTGATCCGCAAGACGGGCGGGAAATCGGACTTTCAAATTCCGAGGTCATAGGACCGACGAAAGCCAACGGAAGCCCTGCGGCTCCGCCGCGGGTCTTCTTCGGGGGAACGCATGCGTTACCCGATGGGCTACCACATCACCTGGGGCACGTACGGCGCACGTTTGCACGGTTCAACCAAACCGTACGTCGACCTCGATCACAACGAGTATGGCACACCGCTCCCTCCCACTGACGCTCAACGAGAAGCGGAGGCCCGCGAACGCATGACGGGCGATCCCGTCTCCCTCACGATCCAGCAGCGAAAGCTCGTTGAAGAGGCGATCCGCGCGCTCGCCGCGCGCGGTACGGTGGACCATCCACGCGCTCGCACCACAACACGACCACACGCACGTCGTCATCACCGCGTTTCGCGAAGGGCAGCAACTCCGAGATTCGTTAAAAGCGGTCGCGAGCAAAGCGGCTCCAACAAGCAGTTCGGACATCGAAAGTGGTGGGCGGAAAACGGAAGTGCAGAAGTACCTCTGGGAGCGAGACTACTTCGTGAACGCGGTGAAGTACGTGCGGGGACAACGTGACTTCTAACGCAACTCGCGCGACGAAGACCCGGGGCAGAGCCCCTGGGCTCTCGTTGGCTGTCTAAAGTTCCTCGGGCGAAAGTCTTCCGTCGAGGAAAATGCCTGCAAGAACCCCGCGGCAGCGGGCGCGTCGAGTTGTTCCTTCTTTTGCTTGCGGGTGATCTTCTCGCCCCCGCTTCCGGTCGATCAGCCCCTGCTCAGCGTCGAAGCTGCTGAGGCGTTCGTCGACGAACACCACCGGCTTCCCGGCTCGCTCCGCGAGCGCGCGCGCCCACGCCGCCGTCTGGCGGGCGGCGGGGCCGACGCTGTCGTCCATGTTGAGGGCAGGCCTACCACGAGCCGCTCAACGCCCTCGCGGCTCGACGATCTTCAGGATCGGGTCGACCGCCGCGTCGTGGCCGTTGACGAACAGCACGTCGTACGGCGTCGCGAACCGCCCCCCTCGTCGCTCAGCGCGAGCCCGACGCGGCGGGTCCCGAGGTCGATCGCGAGCGTACGCATGGGAGGGAAGGTCTTGAGCGGGAAGCGTGACGAGTGAGGAGTGATGCGTGCAGCAAGGTTTCACGCATCACTCCTCACTCGTCACGTTCCGACTATTGGAATCGGTTCCCGAATTTCTCCTTCACCTTCCCCACCAGGTCCTTCACGCGCTGGGCCTCGCTCTTGGGGCAGACGAGCGTGGCGTCGGGCGTGTGGACGACGATCATGTCGCTGATGCCGATCGTCGTGATGAGGTGGTGCGGGTCCTCGCTGATGATGATGTTGTCGTCGGAATCCACCAGCACGCACGCCTGCGCGCGTCGGTGGCGTTGTTGTGCTCGTCGCTCTTGAGCGTCTCGGCCAGCGCCGGGCCAGGAACCGACGTCGAGCCACTGGACCGGCATCTCGACCACGACCACGTGCGCGCTTGCCGCGGCCTGGGCGGCCGGCTCCATCACGGCGTAGTCGATGCTGATCTTCGGCAGCTCGGGGTACACCTCGCGCAGCACGTCGAGCCGCCGGGGCGTGTCCCACGTCTGGGCGATCTGCGTCAGCCCGCGGTAGCTGTGCGGCAGGTGCGTCGCGAGCTCGCCCAGCACCGTGTCGGCCCGCCAGACGAACATGCCGCTGTTCCAGTAGTAGCGGCCCGACTCCACGTACCGGTCGGCGGTCGGCTTGTCGGGCTTCTCCTTGAACGCCTGCACGCGGTGGGCGGCGCCGGCCTGGCCCTTGACCACGATCGGCTCGCCGCGGTGGATGTACCCGAGGCCCGTGTGGCCGTGGTTCGGGACGATGCCGAACGTGACGAGGGCGGCCTTGTCGTCCCGCACGACGTCGAACGCCGTCTGGACCGACTGCTGGAACTTTTCCACCGGCTCGATCACGTGGTCGGCGGTCGTGATCGCCATGACCGCGTCGGGGTCGATCTGCCGCAGCACGGCGGCGGAGAAGCCGACCGCGTTGGCGGTGTCGCGCCCCTGGGGCTCGCCGAGCAGGTTCTCGCGGCTGAGTTCCGGGAGGTTCGCCAGCACCGCCTCGCCGTGGCCCGCGCCGGTGCAGACGAAGATGCGTTCCGGCGGCAGCAGGCCGCGGAGGCGCTCCCACGAGAGTTGCAGCAGGCTCTTGCCGCGGACGACCGGGAGCAGTTGCTTCGGACGGTCGCCGCGCGACAGCGGCCAGAGCCGCGTCCCCGACCCGCCCGCCATGATCACGCCGTATTCCATGTGTGTGGCAGTTGCTAGTTGTGAGTTGCTAGTTGCTAGTGGGGGCGGAAGGACCAACCTCCCTCCCGAGTAGCGACCGGCAGATTACAACTGGCGACTCTCCTATGTGTGTCCGTTGCCGGGTGTCAGTTGGGAGCCAAGGGCGGACGCCGTTCCGCCGCAATTCTTACTAGCAACTAGCAACTGACAACTAGCAACTCTTCCGGCAACTCCCCTATATCACGTACTTCGCGTCCCGCTTCGCCAGGGGTTGTACCTGCTTGGCTAGATCGGCATAGCCGGGCCGGCCCATCAATCCGTACGTCGCGTGCTTCGCCAGCTCGACGGCCGGCTGGTCGTAGGCGTCGATGTCGTAGAGGCCCGCGAGGTAGCTCACCGCCGACTCGTACAGGTACAGGAACTGCCCCACCGACTGGGGCGAGATCTGCGGGAAGCGGACGGTCATCGTCGGCCGCTTGCTCTCTAGCAAAGCGAACTCCGTCGCGAGCTTTTCGTGCTGGATTAGCGTCTGGAAGTTCGACCCGGCGAGGTAGTCCAGCGCCTTGGCCCCCTTCAACGCCGGGATCGTCAGCTTCTGCGCGAACCGCTCGACCTCCAGGAAGGTTAACAGCTTATCGTTCGGCCCGTCGCGGTAAAGCTGCACCTGCGAGTGCTGGTCGGTCGCGCCCAGCGCCTTCACCGGGGTCTGCCCGGCGTAGACGTTCTTCTTCGTCAGGCCGTCGCGCTTGCCGAGGCTCTCGGCCCAGAGCTGGCGGAACCAGTCGGCCAGCGCGAACAGCGACGTGCTGTAGGGCATCATCACGCTGATCGACTTGCCCTTGGCGTCGAGCAGGTAGTGGACGGCGGCGAGCATCGCGGCGGGGTTCCTGAAGAGGTCGGCCTCCTTGAGCCGCTTGTCCATGTCCGCCGCCCCCTCCAGGAGCGCGTCGGTGTCGATCCCGCACATCCCCGCGCTGAACAGCCCCACCGCCGACAGGACGGTGAACCGCCCGCCCACGCCCGCCGGCACGTCGAGCGTCCGGTACCCCTCGGCCGCGGCCAGTTCCCGCAGCGCGCCGCCGGCGGGGTCGGTCGTGGCGATGACGTTCTCGGCGTACTTCTTGCCGACCTTCGACTGCAACAGGTCGCGGAAGAGCATGAACCCGGCGGCGGTCTCGGCGGTCTCGCCGGACTTGCTGATCACGTTGACGACCGTCTTCTTCACCTTCGGCGTCACGAGGTCGACCAGCGCCTTCACCTGGTCCGGGTCGACGTTGTCGAGCACGAACAGTTGCGGCCCCGAGCGGGCGCGGTCCGAGAGCAGGTTGTAGGTGATCGGGTTGAGCGCGCCGTGGAGCGCGACGTTGCCCAGCGCGCTGCCGCCGATGCCCAGGACGACGAGGATCTCGCAGCGGTCGCGGAAGTGCTCCACCTGCCGGCGGACCGCGTCGGCCATCTCCTCGTCGTACGGGAGGTCGCGGAACTTCAGCCGGCCCGCCTTGCGCTCGGCGGCGATCGTCGCGTGGATGTCGCGGAGGCGCTGGGGCGAGGTCCTTCAGTTCCTGATCCGTGACCCCGTTCCGCTCCCCCACCGCGTCGGCCGTCGCGTTGCGGTAGTACAGACTGATGCGGTCCATGGCCTTCTTCCCTCCGGCGCGCGTCGCTCTCTCTCGGTCCGGCCAGGCGTCGGAAGGCGGGTAGCATAGAGATCGGTCCACCGAAGGCAACGCGGCCGGCGCTGGTCTCACCCGGCGCTGCGGTTCGCCGCCGACGTGGCGCGCCCTGCGCCGTCAGCGACGCGGCCGCGCCCGTCGCGGCCCGCATGACTTAACGGACGTCGCCTTCCCGCGTTTCGCCCGAATTCGTGACGCTTCTCCCTCGTCAACGGCGGCTAGGCGGCGGCGGTAGGCATAGAGTCGGGCATGGCACTGACCTGCAACATCGACGCGCGCGGCAAACTCGTTCGGCTCGTCTGGGGCGCTTGCTTCTGGCGGCCGGCCTGCTGATGCTGTTCCTGTGGGCGTTGCGGTCGGACGGCGCGTGGCCGTGGGTCGTGACCGTCGCCTGCCTCGCCGGCGGCGCGTTCGGCGTGTTCGAGGCGCGGGCCGGCTGGTGCGTCGTGCGGGCGATGGGGTTCAAGACGCCGGTGTAGCGCGACGCCACGCGCCGCCAGCGCATCGCGCGCGTCGCCCCGACGATGCCACTCCCGCGCCCCGCCGCACGCCTCGGCGGTGGCGATCCCGGCCGGGCGGTCGCGGCCGCGACGTTGAGCAACGACGCCTCGCCGCCCGGCCGCCACTTGCGGTAGACTGTTCCCGTCCCGTCTTGTGCCCCCAACCCGGAGCCGACTCATGTCGAATCGCGCATCGTTCTCCCGCCGCCAGTTCGTGAAAGCGGCGGCCGTCGCCGCCGCGCCCGGCCGTCCTGTCGTCGTCCGTCGCCACGGCCGCAGACGAGGCGGCGACGACGGCGCCGCGGCGGGCAAGGTCCCTGAACGTCGGCTTCATCGGGATGGGCAAGCAGGTCGGCGGGCACGTGAACGGCATGCTCGGCGCGCGCGCCCGGAACGTGCGGGTCGTCGCCGTTTGCGACGTCGACACGACCCGCCGCGAGCACTTCCGCCAGACGATCGACGAGAAGCACGCGGAGTTCGAGCGCAAGGACGTCAAGCCGTGCGCGGCGTACGTGGACTACAAGGAGATGCTCGCCCGCCCGGACCTCGACGCGGTGTTCATCGTCACGCCGGACCACTGGCACGCGCAGATCGCGATCGACGCGTGCAAGGCGGGCAAGGACATCTACTGCGAAAGCCGCTGACGCTGACGATCGGCGAGGCCAAGGCGATGCTCGACGCAGTGCGCAGCACGAGGCGCGTCCTGCAGACCGGGAGCCAGCAGCGCAGCGAGGGCCCGTTCCGCCAGGCGTGCGACCTGATCCGCAACGGGCACCTCGGCAAGATCAGCGAGATCCGCGTCGGCATCGGCCCGACGAGCAAGCCGTGCGACCTGCCGGGCCAGCCCGTGCCGTCGAAGCCTCGACTGGGACCGCTGGCTCGGCCAGGCGCGGAACGCCCGTACAACGAGGTCCTGTGCCGCCAGGGCCTGCCCGACAAGTACCCGTTCAACCCCGGGTGGCGCGACTACACGGAGTTCTCCGGCGGCTACGTCACCGACTGGGGCGCGCCACTTCGACATCGTGCAGTGGGCCCATGGAGATGGACGAGAGCGGCCCGGTCGAGTTCCTGCCCCCGCCGAACAAGGGGGACAAGTACGGCGCGAGCTACATCTACCGCGGCTCGCCCGCCGGGGACGAGATCAAGGTGACGCACGTCAACCACGTTTACGAGTACGAGCGCCCCGCCAAGAAGGACGCCCCGGGCAAAACGGCCGCGGGCAAGGAGGCCACCGCTGCCCAGGGCGCCGCCAAAGACGCCAAGGGCGACGCAAAGGACGTAGTTGCCTCGAAGGGCGCCGCCAAGGATGCCAAGGGCGCGGCCAAGGACGCGACGGCCGTCAAGGGCGCGGCGGCGAAGGGGGGCGCGGGCAAGGATGGCGCGGAGCAGGAGGCCAAGCCGGAGCGGGTGCGCGAGACGAACGGCATCCTCTTCATCGGCGAGAAGGGCAAGTTGTTCGTCAACCGCGGCACGATCCTCAGCGAGCCGGCGGGGATCGCCAAGACGACACTGGCCGAAACGGATAAGAAGATCGCCGACCCCAAGGGCCACCGCGACAACTGGCTCCGCTGCATCGAGACCCGCGAGCGGCCGGTCGCGGACGTGGAGATCGGCGCGCGGAGCGTCACGGTCTGCCACCTCGTGAACCTGACGTACTGGAACCACCAGAAGCTCCAGTGGGACCCGAAGGCCTGGACGTTCACCGGCGACAACGCCGCCGAGGCCAACGAGTGGATCCACCGCGAGCGCCGCGCGAAGTACCCCTTGCCCGAGGCGTGAAGCCGGGACATCCCGCCATCACCCGCGCGGGAACGACTTTCCGCCGCCACCACGAGGCTGAACGAGGGCGCCTCGCGCGTAGACGGCGGCTGTACGTTTCTCGGCCCGCGGCGGGCCAGCGGGCACCGGTGTTGTCACGCCCCGTTTTGTGCGACACGTGACGCGGGTGGTGAAGTTCGACCGGCGACGCGTCGCACCGCTGCGGTTTCGCCGTTCATTTAGACGTGCGACCTGCGGCCAGACGAGACGCGGCGAAAGACCGTGGACATCGCATCCCGTTCGCGTGTAACCTGCGGCCGGTCGGGGAGTCGCCTCGTTCAACGTGCCCCCGGGGGGCCTAGCAGGCGTTCGAGTCGCTTAGGCCTGGTCACACCTCACATCGATCCGGACGCGGCGCGGCGGGTAGACCGAGTAGAACCGACTCCGCAAGTGAGCCGGTCGATCATCGGCCCAGGCCGAAGTCCCGCGCGGGCCGTCCGGACTCGCGCGACAGCACCCGAGACGCTTGCCGGGCGCACATTTGATCGTCACGAATTGGCTCGGGCGCTCGGGATCCCGCCACGCCTCGGTCCCGCCCTCTCACGCTACTCTCTGAACGACGGCGCAACGAGAGTGGGCACCCAACCTGTCTCGCCACTCGGTGTCTACTCGGGCGGACGCGCTGCTACGCCGCGAGCGGCGTCGCGGCCGGTGGTGCCGGTTGCGCGTGAGGGGGTCGGTCGTGGATTCCCGCGTCTTGCGGTACTCCCTCTCGGCGGACCTCGTACGCGTACGCGGGAGACGACTGACGGGGCGGTCCGCCGCGCGGGATGCAGTGGGCTTCCGCGCGCGCCGCGCGTGACCGCCCGGGCCGCCACGCTTATCCTCGCTCTGGGTCCCCGCGATGGGCTGCGGCGGACCCGGCTTCGCGGTCGCGCCAATCGACTTTCTTCCAACTCAAGGGTTTCGACGATGGTTTTCGCACGTCGCCGTGTGTCCGGTCTCGCCGCAGCAGTTTCGCCCGAGTCGCCCGTCGCGACGGCCGCCCGCGCGTGCGTCGAGACGCTCGAACTCCGCCGCCTGATGAGCGCGGCGGCGGACGTCACCGGGCTGACCGCGCTGCGGGCCGACCCGGACTTCGCCGGCGTCGACGGCAGCGGCGTGGGCGTGGCCGTGATCGACTCCGGCACGTTCGCCGCCCACCCGGACCTCCGCGACAACTTCGTCGCCTACTTCGACGGCGTGCGCGACGACGCCGACACGCCCGGCAGCACGAACGTCGACGACGCGATCGACCCCGACGGCCACGGCACCCACACGGCCGGCACCGTCTTATCGACCGACCCGGAGATCGGCGTCGCGACGGCGGCGGACCTCGTCGCGATCCGCGGCGTGCCGTCGGCCGGCGACCGCACGCCCCAGTTCGACACGGTCGCCAACAGCCTCCAGTGGGTCCTGAACAACTACCAGCGGTTCAACATCAAGGTCGTCAGCATCTCGCTCGCCGACTACGAGACGAACTTCAACAGCGCCGGGACCAAGCCCCAGCTCCTGCAGGAACTCGAGCGGCTGGGGATGACGCTCGTGATCGCGTCGGGGAACAACTACGCGAACTTCGCGCCCGAGCTGGGCGCGTCCAACCCCGGCATCCACGGCACGCTCAGCGTCGCCAACACCTGGGCCGACTCGGGCGACGGCGCGGAGTTCCCGTCGCTCGGCGGCAACGGCACGCGCATCCGCTACATCGCCGGCGAGCGCGACGCCGCCCCCGACCGCCTGGCCGCCACGAGCCAGCGCAGCACGCTGCCGAACCAGGTGGCGGCCCCGGGGTCGAACATCCTCAGCACGTGGAACGACCCCGACAAGCTGTACAACCGCCTGTCCGGCACGAGCATGGCCACGCCCTTCGTCTCGGGCATGGTCGCGCTCATGCAGGACGCGGCGTTCACGTACGGTGGGCGGTACCTGACGACCGAGGAGGTCCAGCAGATCGTGATCGGCTCGGCCGACACGATCACCGACGCCGACGTCGGAAGTAACTTCCGCATTCCCGTCGCCTTCGACGCCTCCGGCCGCCCGACGCGCACCGGCCCGGACGAGGACCTGCCCGAGTCGGGCCTTCAGTACAAGCGGATCGACGTCTACGCCGCCGTCCGCGAGGTCCGGCGGTTCGTGACCGGCACCGCGCCCGACCCGAGCCCCACCCCGCCGCCCGACCCCGAGCCGATCCCCACGCCCACCGGCGACGTCAACGCCGTCGTCAGCACCGCCATCGAGCTGCCGAGCCTCAACGGCACGCAGGCGTTCGTTACCGAGGGCGACATCGGCGCCGACGGGCAGGTCGAGGCGGGCGCCAACGACGTCGACCTGTACAAGATCGTACTCGACTCGCCGGGCCAGGTTACGTTCGCGACCGACGGCCTACAGGACGGGCAGCCGTTCGACGCCTACCTCCGCCTGTTCGACGCCGCCGGCGCCGAACTCGCCGCCGCCGACGACTCTGGCAGCCTGTACCCGACGCTCCAGAGCGTGCGCCTGCCGGCCGGCACCTATTACTTCGGCATCAGCGCGTTCGACAACAGCGCGTACGACATCAACACCGGCGCCGGCGCGGCCGGCGGGGCGTCGCTCGGCGACTACGCGCTCACGGTCAGCCTCGAAAACCCCGACCCCAACGGCGTCGTCCAGGGCGCGACCGACGTGGACTTGCTCAACCCCGACGCGATCAACCCCACCACCGAGCGCCCCGCGAACGGCTTCGGCGGCGTGATCGAGTCGGACCCGGACCCGCTAGACCCCGAAGGCCCGCGCATCGAGATCGGCGGCGCCGACGTCGACATCTTCAGCGTCACCGCCCCGGACAACGGGCAACTCGTAATCGACGTCGACGCGATCGACTCGGCCTACCCGTCCGACGGCGTCGACAGCTACGTCCGCGTGTTCGACGCGGCCGTCACCGAGGTCGCCGCCAACGACGACGAGTCGGCCGCGAGCCGCGACAGCTACCTCGAGCTCGACGTGACGAAGGGGCAGGTCTACTACGTCGCGGTCACGACGTTCGAGAACCGCGCGTTCAACCCGCTCGACCCGTTCGACCGCGTCGGCGACGTCGCGGCGGTCGGCCAGTACGACCTGTACCTCTCGTTCGACAACGGCGACGTCGACGGCACGCTGTTCGGCGCCAACTCGGTCGCGATCGGCACGCCCCGGGACGGCGCGGTCGGCTCCGACGCCGGCGCGCCCCTGCTCGGCAGCAACGGCGGCGACAAGGACGTCGACTTTTACGCGTTCACCGCCGACGCCGCCGGCCCTGCTCGACGTGGCGGCCGACAGCCCCGACGACTCGCTCGAGCCGGCCCTGGCAGCATGTGGCGATACTCGAGGCCGCCGGCGACATCGTCCGCATCGCCGACACCGCCGGCACCGACGCCGCCTGATCGCGCCGATCGGCGCGGGTGAGACGCTCTACGTCTCGGTCACCGGCGTCGGCAACGCCGACTTCAACTGGTTCGCCCCGCCAGCGGCTCGGCGGCGACACCGGCGCCTACGTGCTGAACTCGGGCCTGCGCTCGCAGGGCGAGCGGGCCGCCCTCACCGACGACTCGATCGAGCGCAACACGCCCGACCAGATCGCGCTGGGCGAGACCCTGTACCGCACGATCGGCACCGACGGCGGCGTCGCGGTCAGCGCCAGCGACGTGGACCTGTTCCGCTTCGTTGCGCCGTCGACCGGCCGCGTCACGTTCACCGCCGCCGCCCCGGGCGAGGCGGCGACCGACCCATACCTCCGCCTGTTCGACGCCGAGGGCAACGAACTGGCCAGCAACGACGACGCCGCCGCCGACACGCCGCGACGCCCGGCTGACGTACGTCGTCACCGGCGGGCGGACGTACTACGTCGGCGTCAACGGCAGCGGCGTGGCCGCCCGCGACTACGACGCCCTCACCGGCGACGGCGCGCGGCCGGCAACGGCGGCGACTACGTCCTGGAGGCCTCGCCGCTGGCCGCCGCGGACGAGGTGTCGCTCGAGTTCGACGCCCGCCAGGCCGCGACCTACCTCGACGCCAGCGGCGACGTCGTCACCGTCTCGATCCGCGGCGCCCGGCGCGGCCGCGTCACGTTCGCCGGCGACGCCACGTCCGGCGACCCGACCGGCATCGTCGTCGACGGGTCGGACTTCGGCTCGACGCTCACCGTCAAGACGCGCGGCGGCGCGGCCACCAGCGTCGGCGGCATCTCCGCCGGGGGCGGGCTCAAGGCGCTGTCGGCCAAAACCACCTCGGTCGCCGGCGACGTGACGGCGGGATCGGTCGCGAAGCTGCAACTCGCGAACCTCAGCGGCGGCACCATGACGATCGGCGGCGGCGGCGCCCCGGTGGCCCTCACGCTCGCCTCGGCGACCGATTACGGCATCAGCTCCGCGTCGATCGTCAAGTCGCTGAAGGTCGGCCAGTGGACTGATTCCGACGCCACGCGGGACGTGATCGCGGCCGACCTCATCGGCTCGATCAGCGTGGCCGGCGACCTCGGGGCGGACGTGACGGCGCGGACGATCGGCAAGGCGAAGGTCGGCGGCGCGCTGGCCGGGTCGGACGTGCGGGCGGCCGACGCGATCGGCGCGTTCACCGTCGGCTCGGCCCGCGACAGCCGGGTGTTCGCCGGCGTGTTCGCCGAGGTGACCGGGCTTCCGGCGTCGGTCGACGACTTCGACAACGACTTCGCCACGATCAAGAGCTTCGCCGTCAAGGGCCGCTCGGGCGCGACGTTCAGCAACACGCTGGTGGCGGCCCCGGTCGTGGGGAAGGCCACCCTCGGCTCGGTCGTCGCGGCCAACGGCGGCACCGCGTTCGGCCTGGCGACCGACTTCACCCGCTCCGCCACCGGCGCCACCGACGCCGGCGGCCCGTTCCGCCTGTCGAACCTCGAGGACCCCGGCGAGGACGCGGCGGCCGGCGACTTCCGCGTGCGGACGCTCTAAAGAAGCGCCCCGCCGATCGGACGGGCCCCGCCACCGTTTCGCGGCCGCCCGAAGGGCCGGGGCTGACGACCGGCCTTGTCAGCCCCGGGGTCAGCAATTCAGTGGCCCGCGACCGTCGCGTCGGCGGGCGATCGTGTAGTCGCGACGCCTGCGTCGCGGTGATGGCGCAGCCACAAGCCCGCCGCAAAATTGGCTCCTGCGGGTCGATGGCGACGCAGGCGTCGCGACTACACGACGGACGACGCGTCATCGACAACAAGGAAGACCGCGACCGACCTACTCGGTTTCCCCCTCGCACGCGCCGTGGCAGCCTGCTCCCACGGTTCCCGCGGCTCGAGATCTCGCGGCCCGCAACGGCCGTCCTCACGATCACCCCCTCGCGGCGATGGCCCCGGCGTCACCGGCGGCATCCGACCGGTTGGCCCGTACATCCTTGCGACGCGCACGGCCGCGGGAATCCCGGCGCGCGGGGCTGCGGAATCGGCACACCTCACCTATAATCCCCGCCGACTCGCGAGGGTTCCGCCCCGGCCGGCCCGTCCGCCGCCCCGTCCCGACGCGTCAACTGCGGGAAAAGTTGCGGCCGGGCGCTCACCCCGGTTATTTTCTGCCGCAGACCCCTTGCCCCGACTCCTCTGGTTAGTGCACGCGGAGAGGTAAATCTATGGCTCGTCGCACCCGGGATGGTTCAGCACCAGGTTCACGTCGTCACATGCGAAACAACAACAATCGGGGGGCGGGGCTACGGCGGTCCGGCGGCGCCGGCGACGGCCGCGCCGCCGACGTGATCCGCCGTTGCGTGGCCGAGACGCTCGAGGGGCGCCTCCTGTTCGCGACGTTCACCGTCACGTCGGTCGACGACGACGGCCCGGGCACGTTGCGCCAGGCGATCCTCGACGCCAACGCGGCAGCGAACCTCGGCGGCGTCCGCGACACGATCGAGTTCCAGATCGCCGTCCCGCCCGGCGGCGGCGCCGGCGCGTTCCAGACGATCACGCCCGAGTCGGCGCTGCCCACGATCAGCGACCCGGTCTTCCTCGACGCCACCACCCAGGGCGGCGACAACTACGAGGGCCCGCCGCTGATCGAACTCGACGGCCAGGCCACCGGCGGCGACGGGTTCCACGTCACCGGCGGCGAGACCGAGATCCGCGGGTTCGTCATCAACGACTGGGCCTGGGGCATCCGCCTCAGCCAGGACGGCGGCAACTTCGTCGCCGGCAACTACATCGGCACCGACTCCAGCGGCACGGCCGTCGACGGCAACGACGGCGGCGTCCTGGTCGAGGTCGGGGACAACGACATCGGCGGCACCGCCGAGACGGACCGCAACCTCATCTCGGGCAACGGCACCGACGGCATCCGCATCAACGCGCCGGGCAACCTCGTCGTCAACAACTACATCGGCACCGACGTCACCGGCTCGTTCGCGCTCGGCAACGGCGACGACGGCATCGAGATCGACACGGACGACGCCCAGGGGAACCTCATCGGCGGCGACAGCCCCGAGGAGGGGAACATCATCGCCCACAACGACGGCGACGGCGTCGAGGTCCAGGACGGCTCGGGCCACTCGATCGTCGGCAACAGCATCTTCGACAGCGGCGAGCAGGGCATCGACCTGCTGCCCAGCGGCGTCAACAACAACGACGCCGGCGACCCCGACGCCGGGCCGAACAACCTGCAGAACTTCCCCGTCCTCTCCCAGGCGCTGCCGACCGGCGGCGGGCAGACGAACGTCCGCGGCGTGCTGACGAGCGAGCCGAACTCGGACTACCGCATCGAGTTCTACACCGGCGTCAACGACGACGGCGGCAGCGACAACGGCGAGGGCCAGACGTTCCTCGGCTCTCAGGACGTCTCGACCGACGCCGACGGCTTCGCCGAGTTCGAGATCAACGTCCCCGCCGTCCCCGCCGGCCGCCACGTCACCGCGACCGCCACCAGCGCCGCGGGCGACACCTCGGAGTTCGGCCGCAACGCGATCTCCGGCACCACGCCCGGCATCAACGTCGAGGGCGACGGCAACACGATCGTCAACGAGGACGACACGCCCAGCACCGCCGACAACACCGACTTCGGCAGCGTCGGCATCGGCGAGGGGCCGGTCAACGGCACGTTCATCATCACCAACACCGGCACGTCCGCGCTCACGCTCACCGGCAACCCCCGCGTGCGGATCGAGGGCCCCAACGACAGCGACTTCGTCGTGATCGACCAGCCCAACGCGGTGCTCGACCCGGGCGACACGAACAACCTCGTGATCCAGTTCACCCCGTCCGGGCCCGGCGTGCGCACCGCGCAGGTCGTGATCCCCAACACCGACCCCGACGAGAACCCCTACCGGTTCACGATCCAGGGCACCGGCACCCGCCGCTCGGCGAGCCTCGGCCCCAACGTCACGGTCGTCGAGGGCAACGCCGGCACGACCCAGGCCGTCTTCACCGTCACGCTCTCCCGGGCCAGCACGACGGACGTGACGCTCGGCTACTCGACCGGCGACGCCCAGCTCAACCCCGCGACCCCCGGGCAGGACTACCAGCCCGTGGCCAACGGGTTCGTCACGATCCCCGCCGGGCAGACGACCGCGACGATCAGCATCCCGGTGATCGGCGACACGGCGTTCGAGACCGACGAGCGGTTCCGCGTCGACATCAACGCGCTCGGGGAGGAGGTCGAGGTCGGCAACGGCAGCGCCGCCGGGATCATCACCAACGACGACGCCAGCCCGCAGTTCTCGATCGGCGACGTCAGCGTGACCGAGGGCCAGGGCGGCAGCACGACGGCGGTGTTCACCGTCACGCTGGGCCAGGTCAGCCAGCTGCCGGCGAGCGTCAACTTCTCGACCGCCGACGGCACCGCCACCGCCGGCAGCGACTACCAGGCGACGGCCGGCACGATCACGCTCCAGCCGGGCCAGACCAGCGCGACGGTCACCGTCACGATCATCGGCGAGCGGGTCGTCGAGACCGACGAGACGTTCACCGTCAACCTGAGCGCCCCCGCCCAGGCGTCGATCGGCGACTCCCAGGGCCTCGGCACGATCGTCAACGACGACGCCACGTTCACCTTCCCCGGCGGGGACGGCGGCGGGGGCGGGGGCGGCGGCGGCGCGGGCAGCGTGATCGTCGAGCGGGCGGGCGGCACGTTCGCGCCGTTCACCGTCGCGCTCTCGATCCCCAGCGACGAGACGATCAGCGTCCGCTACAACACCCGTGACGGCAGCGCGACCGCCCCGTTCGACTACACCCCGGTCAGCGGCCAGCTCACGTTCGCGCCCGGCGAGACGAGCAAGACGATCAACGTCTTCGTCACCGCCGACACGCTCGTCGAGGGCGACGAGACGTTCGACCTCATTCTGTTCGAGCCGACCAACGCCGCCCTGCCCCAGTTCAACGGCCGCTTCGCGATCCGCGACTCGGCGCTGCCGTTCCTCGCGGTCGACGCCCGCAACCCGCTGACGTACACCGACGCCAACGGCGACCCGGTCACCGTCGCGATCCGCGGCCCGGGCCAGGCGAACGTCCAGTTCGCCAACTCGTCCGGCGTCGGCGACGCCGTCGGGCTCGTCGTCGACGGCACGACCGGCTCGTCGCAGATCAGCGTCCGCGCCGGCGGCGGCGGGACGACGGTCGGCGGGGTCAGCGTCAACCGCCCCGCCCGCGCGTTCGCCGCGCCCGAGACCGACATCATCGGGAACTTCTCCACGCTCGGCACGTTCCGCACGGTCCAGGCCCGCTCCCTGACCGGCGGCGGCACGATGCGCGTCGACCTCCGCGGCAACGTCGCGATGACGTTCGGCCGGGTGCAGGACTACAACCTCCGATCCGACTCGCGCATCACGAAGCTGGCGGTCGGCGAGTGGCTCGACCTCGACACGACCGCCGACCGCATCGAGGTGCCGAACATCGGCACGCTCGTCTGCAACGGCGACTTCGGCGCCGACATCCTGACCGGCACGATCACCAAGGCGACGATCGGCGGCGCGCTGGCCGGCGCGAACCTGACGCCGACCGTCGGCGTCCGCCAGCTCACCGCGACGTCGATCCGCGACAGCAACGTGTTCGTCGGCGTCGAGGGGCGCGTCGCGCCCAACACCCTGCCGACGAACGACGACGACTTCTTCAACGACGCCGGCTTCATCCGCAAGCTGACGACGAGCTCGTTCGTCAACAGCCGGATCGCCGCCAACACGATCGGGCAGATCGCGCTGGGCGCGATCCAGAGCGAGAACGCCAACCGGGAACTCGGCACCTCGTCCGACCGCATCGGCCGCATCACCGGCCAGACCGAACGCGGCCCGATCGACTTCAGCAACCTCGAGGCCCCCTCGACCGCCACCGAGGACGACTACTACATCCTCATCTACTAACCCCCCGCCACGGCCGCACGACGGCCGCCGCCTCGTTCGAACGTTCCCCCCGCGGGGCCCGGCATCCTCCGGGCCCCGCGGCCGTTGGCGGACGCTCGACGCGCGATGTGCTTGAACGGCAGAACGCCGGCCGCGGTCAAACCCAGAGTGGTGTAGGGGTGGGCTTCACCTCATAAGATGCTACCGGCATGTCATGCGTGTCACGTTGACCGGTGGGCGAGACGGTGCCGGCGTCGAACGTGGTTCAAGCTCGCCGCGCGGCCACGGCGGGCAAGCCCGCCGGCTAAATGGGACCGTTACACGTGAAGGTGATAGAGGCGTTCCGGAGGTGGGGCGGTCGAAAACGGGGAAAGGCCGAGGTGGGATTCGAACCCACGAAATAACGGATTTGCAATCCGTCCCCTTAGTCCACTTGGGTACTCGGCCGTAAGTTATTCCCTACCAATGGATTACGCCCGCCAATTCTCGCGAGTGGCCGCCTATGGGAGACAGTCGCAGGATTGTACACGACTTACGCGGACGGGCAAGCGTCGTCGGGACCTTCGCCCGTGCGCCAGTGTCCGCCCCTGCCGGACGATGAAAGACCGCTGCGTGGTGCGCTATTTGGTGCTCAGTCCGGGCCGGTCGCAGCGGCCGTGACGGCGGACGTTGCCGCCAGCCGCTCGAGAGCCGCCAGCGTTTCGGCCAGATCAGCGTGCGCAAAGGCGTCGGTGACGTCCTCATTCGTATGGCGCATCAGCTTCTTCTTCGTCGTTCGCGAGGACCCCACCCGGTCGAGCACCATTTCTAACGTGTGACGCACGCAGCATGGAAGTCGAGCCGGCGCCACTTGTCGTCGAGGAACGCCACGGCGGCCCCTCCCCAGGTCTTTCCGCAGCGTCTTCACATCCGGCACCGACCGCAGCACCCGGGCCGAGCCGAGTCCGATCCGGCCGCGGAGCAGCCGAACGGCGAACGGGTGGAGCGGGACGTAGTCGAGCGTGTGGTCGCTCCCCTGCTTCTGCGGCAGGCCACCGAAGGGGATCGTCGCGTCGAGGTGCACCCGGTCCCACGTCAGGTCCTCAAGCTCGTTCTGCCGGAGCCAGTTGTACGCCGCGAGCGCGTAGGCGAGCAGCAGTTGTTCGGACAGGTCGGCCGTGAGAAGGGCGAGCAATTGTTCGTGCGTCGCGGCCCGTCGCTCGCGCGTCTTCTTGGCGCCCTTCTCCTGCACGCGGTGCAGCCGGGCGAGCGGGTCGGGCCACCCGTCCGGCAGCAGCCGCCTTCACTTCACGAACGCCTTCACCCGCATCGACGCCCGTGCGCCTGCTCTACCACTGCAGCCGCCGCGGCCCGCGCCCGGCAGAACGCGGTGCAAGTTGCGTGCGGCCGCCCCAGCCCCGCCTGGTCGCCGGGGCGGAAGTCGAAGTGGTCGCCGGGGCGGAGTCGAGTGGAGCTGTCCGTCCGCCGCGGCCAGCGCGTCGTCCGTTCGGCGGACCAGCAGCCGCCCGTCGCGGCTCGACGACCGGCAGGTGTTCGGCCGACGCTTCGGCGTCCGGAGTCACTGCAAGGGGCGCCTCGAGGTGTCGGCCGAGTCTCGACCCGCCCACGCCAGACGCGAGCCGCTCACGCCCGGCACGATGAGTCTACCGGGACGGCTTCGTCTCCCCGACCTTGCCGCGCGCGGCGGAGCGGCGGATGTCGAAGATCAGTGCCTCGGCCTCGCGGCGGGCGGCTTGGCAGAGGACCCAGTCGCCGAAGGCGGGGCCCACGTCGCTCGAGTCGGGCTTCGGAAGTTCCGCGTCCATTCTCGCCACGGCGGCCGTGAGGGCGGACCGGGCCTCGTCGGTGCGGCCGAGCCGGGCCAAGGCCATCGCGCTCGAAGCATTGGGCGATGCCGGCGCCATGGGGTGACATCGACGGCGCCCGTGCGGCGTGACTCGTCCACTCCAAGGTAGCGGCCGCGTTCCCGGCGCGGTACTCGGCCAAGCCTTTCACGATGGCAAACCACGTTGGCGACGCCTGGTCCGGTGATGGCCCGACCGCCAGGTCCGCCAACGCGTTCAGGTCTTTCGGATCGATCTCCTCGCCCGCGGGTGACGCGGCCGGCGGCACAGGGCGATGCCGACACCGGCACCGGCGTCACCGTCGACGTGCTCGGCCAGCTCCTCGCCGACACCACGACGGTCACCACCGGCGCAGCCGACGCCGACTCCGTCACGCTCGCGGGCGTGGCCGCGGGCAACGAGACGGCAATCACCACCGTCGGCGGCAACGAGAGCGTCAACCTCCGCGGCGGCTGCCGCGACGAATGTCGGCCTCGGCCGCGGCGACGACGCGTTCAACGTCGGCGTCCGCATGGCTCACCGCGGCGGGCACCGCCGGACACGATTGAAGCCCTCACCGTCACCGGCGGGACGGCGGCGACGCCGTCGCCGTCGACGACGCGGCCGACACCGCCGGCGACGTCGCCCAGCTTCACCGGCATCACCCTCTCGGGTATCTTCGAGCGCCGCGGGCGTGCTCACGTACGGCACGGCCGAGGCCGGGGCGATCAAGCTCGGCTCCGGCGATGACGAGTTCGTCATCGTCGACGACGCGCCGCCACCACGATCGACGCCGGCGGCGGGGCCGACCGGTTCCGCGTCGGCCCCGTCCTCGACGAGGACGGCTTCGTGCAGGACGACGTGATCGACGGCGTGCCCACGCCCGGCCGCCGTCCTCGGCATCCGCTTCGCCACCACGATCAACGGCGGCGACGGGAACGACCACTTCATCGTCAACCGCAACCTCGCCGTCCTCACGCTCAACGGGGACGACGGCGACGTACCTTCGAGGTGAACACACCCGTCGATCAGTCCACCACCACAGTGGCCGGCGGCGGCGGGACCGACGCGATCGTGTACTTGAGAACGCCCGGTCGTCATCGACGGCGGCGACGCCGGCTTCGACACGCTCATCGTCAACGGCTCGGCCCTCGACGACGAGGACGTCGTACACGTCAATTCGATTACCGTCGTCGGCAGCCGCGAGACGTCGTTCGTCGGCATCGAGGCGATCACCGCCCGCGGCAAGAAGGGCAACGACACGTTCCGCATCGACACCACCGTCGCCGACGGCTCCCGTCACGACCACGCCGATCCAGAAGATCGAGGCCGAGGGCAACTTCGGCGCCGGACCGCTTCTACGTCCGCGGCGTGCTCGACGCGATCACGATGAAGCTCAGCGCAACGAGGGCGACGACGCGTTCGTCGTCAGCTCCACCGCCCCCGAATTCGGCGGCACCGCCGACAAGATCCGGGGCCGCTCACGATCCTCGGCGGGTCAACCAAGAGGCCACCGCCGACCAGGACAGCCTCGACGATCGACGACTCCGGCGACGCGTCGACACAACACCGGCCTCCTCACCGCCGCGGCCGTGACCGGCCTCGGAATGGGGCGGCGGGGCATCGTGTACGACACGCTCGAATCGCTCGACGTGAAGGCACCGGTGGCGACACGTTCAACGTGCGGAGCACGAACGGCGCGACGGCTGGGCATCGCCGCGGGCGGCGGCAATGGACACGATCAACGTCGGGCAGCCCTCGCCCGCGACCGGCGAACGTCAACGCGATCGCCGGCCCTTCACGGTGGACGGCGAGGGCGGCAGCGACGGTGATGAACGTCGACGACCGCGCCGGACACCGACGCGAACACCGCCGTCCTCACCGAGTCATCCATCCCTGGCCGGCCTGGGGATGGGGGCCGGTGGGCATCGCGCCTACGCCGCGCTGGAGACGCTCAACCTCGACACCGGCGGCGGCGCTGACGTGCTGAACGTCCGCGGCACGTCGGCCGTCAGCAACCTGAACCTGCACGGCGGCGACGACCGCGTCTACGTCGCCGACACCGCCGAGCGTGGCCGCGGGCGGCGGCCTACCCGGCGTACCTGTTCGGCAACCTCGACGCGGTGGCCGCGGACCTCAGCATCGGCGCCGGCGCACTGGCCGCCACGTGCTGATGGTGAGCGACTCGACCGCCACGGCCGACGACGGGGACGTGCTGCTCACCGCGTCGCTCGTCAACGGCCTGGCCGGCGGCGACATCACGTACGCCGCCAGCGGCGACTTCGCCGGCGGCATCACGGTCTGGTCCGGCAGTGGGGCCGACGCGATTAACGTCGACGGCACGCGTCACGACGCCGGCGTCCGCACGGCCACCGCGCTGCACACGGGCGCGGGCGACGACCGCGTGAGCATCGACCTCGGCGCGACCGACGGCTTCTTCGTCGCCAACGCTCAAGTCGGCGACGACGCGATCGACGCAGCGGTTCGACGCGTTCGGTCATCCTGCTCGGCGGCACCGGCCGCGACACGCTCACCGGCGGCAGCGCCGGCGACGTGATCTTCGGCGACCGCGGTCGCGTGGAGTACCGCGACGAGGCCGGGCGCTTGCGCGCGGCGATCTTCGAGGCGGCGACGACGTGCCGCCGCGGCCCGGAAGTTCCCGACGACGCGACCGACGGCGTCGAACGTCCCATGGCCGCGGCCTACACCGTCGACCCGACGGAAGGCGACGGCGACGTCATCACGGCGGGCGGTGGCGCTGACCGGAGTTCGGCGGCGCGCCACTACACGATTCACACCGGCGACGGCAACGACGTCGCGTTCGGTGACAACGGCCGCGTCGATACGACCATCGACGACGGCGACCCGGCCGACGTCGATCGGATCACGACCGCCAACCCCGCCGTCGGCGGAGACGACGTGCTGACGCTCGGCGGCGGGACCGACATCGCGCTCGGCGGCAACGGCGGCGACGCGATCAACGGCGGCGACGGCAGCGACCTGCTGCTTGGCGACCACGGCCTCGTCACCGGTGACGTCGACGCCAGCCAACTCCCCTTCTCGCCCCCCGCCGTCGCATGATCGGGTACTCGGCCCGGGAGATACGGTACGAGCCGCTGCACGATCTGGTCCACCACCACCGCTCGGACGGGCGTCCGTACCCGAAAAACGATTGCCCGGTCGACCGCGCGTTGCCCGAGAACTTCGACGTGTGGGCGCACGAAGACGTGCAACGCGCGGTCGCGCCGTAAACGCCGCGCATGGAAAACGGCAACCCGCGCGGGTTGCCGTCTTGGTGCCGATCGTGATCGTCGGGGTCGAGCCCGGCGGCGGCGGTCAGACGTTGATGCCGGTGACCTTCACCTCGAGGTACTTCTGGCGGTGGCCGATCGTCTTGTGGTAGCCCTTGCGGCGCTTGTACTTGACGGTGCGGACCTTGGGGCCCTTGACCGCGCCGATGATGTCGGCGGTCACGGTCGCGCCGGAGACGAGCGGGATGCCGAGTTTCGGCTGCCCCTCGCCGGCGACGAGCAGGACGCGGTCGAAGGTGACCGTCTTCTCGTCCGCACCGAGCGCCCGGTCGATCTTGATCCGGTCGCCGCTGGTGACCTTGAACTGCTTGCCGCCGTCTTCGATGATCGCGTACATGGCCTGTGGCTCCGCTGATTCGATTGCGCGTAATCTGCTGTGGAAAAGCGAAGCAGTTTAACGGGTCCCGCCGCGACGTCAAGGGCACCGGCGGCATCACGAGCGTTTCCGGCGACAGAACGGGGAGTTGAGCCACCGATGGGGCACCGATTTGCACCGATGAGGATGCAGATCATGAATTCGAGGTGACTTACAGGCACACAGGGGCAGTTCAGAGTCCCGGTCGGCCGTGGCAACTACGAGACGCTTGCCCGCCTTCATCGGTGTTCGTCGGTGCCCCATCGGTGGCTCATCCTTCTGCTTTAAGTCTCGCCGAAACACCGGCCCCCGCTTACGCTCCCGCGCGTGGCCGGCCCCCCACCCGATCCGCCTGACGACCAGGAACTCGTGCGGGCGATCAACGCCGGCGACGCGGCGGCGTTCGACGCGCTTTACTACCGCTACCGCGACTGGGTCGTCCGCCTCGCCACCCGCTTCACCGGGCACGGCGACGATGCGCTCGACGTCCTGCAGGACACCTTCGCCTACGTCTTCCGCAAGTTCCCCGGCTTCCGCCTCACCGCCAGTATGACGACGTTCCTCTACCCCGTCGTCAAGAACCTGTCGATCGCGGCGAAGCGCAAGCGAGCCCGACACGTCCGCGGCGACGAGATGCTCGCCGGCGTCACGGCCCGCCCGGAACCAGACGCGACGCGAGACGACCTCGCGGCGGCCCTCGCCTCGCTACCCGAAGCGCAGCGCGAGGTGCTGCTGATGCGCTTCGTCGACGGCATGTCCCTCCTGGAGATCGCCGCGGCCCTGTCCATCCCCGAGGGAACCGTCAAGTCCCGACTTCACCACGGGATAGTAGCGCTGCGAGAAGACGAGCGGGCGCGGAAACATTTTCTGTAGCGAGCGAGCGGGAGCGAATGCTTGTGAACGACCCTGCGGCGGGACGCGACAGGAGACCTCGATCGCTTTGGCGCCCTCCAACCCGATCGACGCTCGATGAACCCACCCCCACCGCTTGCGTCTTCGCGACCGCGGCGCAGCGCAGCTCAGCGAAGGTGCTATTAGGAGCATTCAGGAATTCACGTCCGCGCCGGTGAACCTTTCGCACCCGTTGCCCGCTTGACCCTTGGCAGGACGCGATGACGGAATCGAACGACGATCTCGACCTACCCCGCCCGCTGATCGATGCGCTGGGCGCTGCACACCCCGTCCCCCCCGTCCCCGCGCATCTCGACGATCAGATCCTGTCGGCAGCCCGCGGCAGTTACCGACGTCGCCGGCAGACGCGCGCGCTCGTCCGCTGGTCGCTCGCCGGCACGTCGGCGGCGGCCGCGGCGGTGGTCCTGTCGCTCTGGATCTCGGCCCCGCCGGCGAACGCTCCGCGACCCGTGGCCGCAGGCCCGTCGGGCGACGCGGACGGGAGCGGGCGGGTCGACATTCTCGATGCATTCGCCGTCGCCCGCGTCCTCGATCGCGGCGGGCGGCCGGAACCGAGGTGGGACGTCGACGGCGACGGCCGGGTCGATCGCCGCGACGTCGACCAGATCGCGTCGGCCGCCGTGTCGCTCGGGGGCGCGGCGGCGGACGGGAGGACGGTGCAATGAGAACCGGCCTCCTGACGTTCGGGCTCGTGGTCGTGGTGCTGCTGGCCGTGTCGCCGCTCGTCCGCCGGGCCGGCCTCGCCCGCAGCGCGCCAGGCAATGCGGCCCCGATCGCGATCGCCGAGGGATCGTCGGATTCGCCGGCGCAAACGTCCCCCTCGACCGGGAACGCGGTGGGCCGCGACCCGGCCGGCGTCGGCACCTCCGGTGCCGCCGGGCGCGATGAGCGGCCGACCCCCGACGGCACCAAAGGGGCCGGCGCCGCAACGACGAGTTCGTTCGGCTGGGTCGACGTCTTCATCGACACGGGGGACCGGCCGCTGGCGGCGTACCAGTTCGAGTTCACCGGCGGGCCGGGCGTGCAACTCGTCGGCATCGAGGGGGGCGACGCGGCCGCGTTTCGCGACCCGCCCCGCTACGACCCCCGGGCGCTGGCGCTCGCGCCGCCGCGGGCGATCGTGGCCGCATTCCATACCGGGCGGGACCTTCCGGGGGGGAAGGTCCGCGTCGCCCGGCTGATGGTGCGCACGGGGCCGGGCCGGCCCGACTACCGGGCCACGCTGCAAGTCGCCGCGGCGGCCGACCCGACGCCGATCGCCGGCGCGACACTCACGATGGTGGCAGGAGCCTTGCCATGACGGGCCGGAAGACCGTGCGCGCCAGCGCCGCCGGTTTCACGCTGCTCGCCGTCGGCGGCGTGCTGGGGTCGATCCCCATGATCGCCGGCTGAGGCAAAGCCGGGCGCGCGAGCGGCACCCACACCCGCGGGCGCGGGAACCGCGGCCGCCGAGGCGTCGGCGGGCACCGCGAGCCGCGATCCGAGAGCAGTTCAACGCCGCGATCGATCGGGCCCACCGCACTGCATCTTCCGTCGGCGACACCTCGCGTCCATTCGACGAGAACCAACGCGCCGCTCGCTCGACGAAGCCGGCCGCCGCGGTCGTCGATCCCTTTCGACGCGTGAGTTGAACGCATTGGACAAGAGACTAATGGGTGCCCGTCTCCGCTACGAGCAGGCGCTGAGCAACGACGGGAAACAGAAGTTTCGAATCAGAAGACGACAGGCCAGACGACAACGGGCAAACGGCCAAGCGGTAGTGAGCCTCGTCCCGCCCCAGTCGTTGCCGAACACGGACGAAGAGTTGTGGATCATCCAGAAGCCGACCGACGTGGCGGACGGCCGCGACGCGGACGATGGACTCCCCCGGCTCGGGCGGGCTCGTCGCCGAGGACCCGCGGTCGAAACAAACCGTTCACATCCCAGTTAAAACGCACTGACGTCAGAGCGTCCATAGCGGGGTACATCGCCACCGTCGACGTCACCCAGCAGTTCCAGAACCCGTACGACGGCAAGATCGAGGCGGTCTACGTCTTCCCCTGCCGCACAACGCGGCGATCAACGAGTTCGTGATGACGATCGGCGAGCGGCGGATCCGCGGGATCATCCGCGAGCGGCAGGAGGCCGAGCAGGTCTACGCCGACGCCCGCGCCCGCGGGCACGTCGCGTCGCTGCTGACGCAGGAGCGGCCCGAACGTCTTCACGCAGAAGGTCGCCAACATCGAGCCGGGCAAGCGGATCGACATCGCGATCCGCTACTTCAGCACGCTGGCGTACGACGACGGCTGGTACGAGTTCGTCTTCCCGATGGTCGTCGGCCCGCGCTACAACCCGCCCGGCACCGCGGACGGCGTGGGGGCGGTCGGCCGGGCCGATGCCGGGGCGTCGGGGCAGAGGACGGAGGTGCCGTACCGCGCCGCACGAGCCGCAGCGGCCACGACATCACGCTCGCGGTCGATCTCAAGCCCGGCGTGCAGATCGAGAAACTCGAGAGCCGCAGCCACCAGATCCGCACGAAGCGCAACGACGCCGACGGCTCCACCCGCGTCGGGCTCGACCCCGCCGACCGCGTGCCGAACAAGGACTTCGTCCTGCGCTACAAGGTGGCCGGGGACGACGTGAAGGCGGGGCTGGTCGTGCACCGGGGCGGCGGCGGCGGTGACGACGGAGGCGGCGGCTACTTCACGCTCATGCTCTTCCCGCCGGGCGATTTGCGAGAACTGCCCCGCAGCCCGCTGGAGATGTTCTTCACGCTCGACGTCTCGGGCAGCATGAGCGGCACCCGCTCGCGCGCAGAGCAAGGCCGTCGTCCGCCACGCGCTGCAGCACATGCGGCCGGACGACACGTTCAGGGTCGTGCTGTTCGCCGGACAGGCCCGCCCGTTCGTTCCCCGCCCCGTCGCCGCGACGCCGCCGAACGTCGCCGCCGCCCTGCGCTTTCTCGGCGAGACCGACGCCGGCGGCGGCACCCGGATGATCGAGGGCGTCCGGCGCGTCGCCACCACGCCCGCCGACGCCGGCCGCGCGCGCCACGTCGCGTTCCTCACCGACGGGTACATCGGCAACGAGACGGACATCTTCCGCGCGCTCCACGAGTCGCTCGGCGCGAGCCGGGTCTTCAGCTTCGGCGTCGGCTCGTCGACCAACCGTTACCTCCTCGACGGCATGGCCAAGCTCGGCCGCGCGCCGTCGCGTACCTCGGCCCGCGGGACGACGGCCAGCAGGTCATGGCCGCGTACTTCGACCGCGTCAGCCACCCGGCCTTAACCGACCTGCAGATCGACTGGGGCGGGCTACAGGTGGCCGAGGTGTTCCCCGCCGCCTGCCCGACTTGTTCGTCGGTCGGCCGGTGATCCTCACCGGCAAGTTCACGGGCGACGGCGACGCCACGATCCGCATTAGCGGGAAGGTCGCCGGGCGGACGCGGCAGATCGAGATCCCCGTGGGCCGCGACGCGCGCAGGCCACGCACGCCGCCCTTCCCACCGTCTGGGCGCGGATGAAGATCGCCGACCTCGCCGAGCGGTCGATGTTCGACGAGGGAGTTGAACTGCCGCAAGGTGAGCGAGGTGGCGGCTCGAGCACGGGCTGATGTCGGACTTCACCGCGTTCGTCGCCGTCGACTCGATGACGCGCACCGTCGGCACGCACGGCACGAGCGTGACCGTCCCAGTCCCGATGCCGCAGGCGTGCGATACGACACCACCGTGCAGGAGGGGCAGCGCAGCGCAACCGCCCGGAGCCGCGACGCGCGGGGAGCGGTGAACGCATCAACCCCCGCTCGGGATGCTGGAGCATGTCTTCGCCGCTCGTAACGTGTCATCCTTGAGGCGAGCGGTAGCGACCAGAGAGATCTCGGAACGATACGAAGCGTCCTTCCACCCCGAGATGGGTCGTCGCTGACGCTCCTCGGGATGACGGACGCCCGCATTCACGCCCTACACCTGGGGTAGACGAGTGGTCGCTTCGCGAATCGGTGTGCGCCCACGCAAACCGCGTCGCGAAACCGCAAGCGACTCCCGCGGGTGCCCTGCTTCCCGGGCACCCTTTCCTCTTGCGCGTCTCCCCCGACGTCCATTTCCCTCTCCCCGCCTTGCAATGCCCAAAACCGCTAAAACCTCGCGTTTTGTGGGCGATTCGACCGGGCACGGACGCGAGGGTCCGGGTACGGCGAAATTCAATCTCCTCGATAAGATCGAAAGTTTATCGGACGCCCGAATTGTTGCGACCAAGCACGTCAGCTTGGCCGAAGAGTATTTACAGGACCATTTCCGACGTTCCCCGTCCTGCCCGGCGTCATGATGCTCGAGGCGCGCTGACGCAGGCGGCCGGGTGGCTGCTGCACCACCGCACGGGGTTCGGCAAGTCGGTGGCGGTCCTGAAGGAAGCCCGGAACGTGAAGTACGGGACCTTCGTCGCCCCGGGCGCGTTCCTCCGTGGACGTCGAGTACAACAAGCCGACCGACGCCGGGCGCCCTTCAAGGCCGCCGGCTACGTCGGCGACGACGTGGCCGTACAGAGCGCGGATCGAGGTCGCCTACTTCAACCTCGGCGACAAGCAGCCCGCGCTGGCCGAACTCGACGCCCGGCTGATCGAACACAACCGCCGCCGCTGGGGCGTGCTCAACGCCAAGGCGTGCCGACGATCTAAGCGGCGTCAATAGAATGAGTGAACGCCAAGACGCCATGACGCCAAGGAAGGACGAGAAGAGCACGCTTTTCCCGCTTTGTGTTCCTCCTCCTCCTACCTTGGCGACTTGGCGTCTTGGCGTTCAATTTGTTGGGCGCCCCCTAAGGCGGTTGCGGCGGCCCCGAGTTGGACGTCCAACATCGAAGAAGTGAAGAAGGACCAAAGATGGCTATTTCGCGAGACGAGATCTTTACGAAGGTGCAAGCGGTCTTGTCGACGCCCTCGGCGTCGACGAGGAAGAGGTGACCCCGACGGCCGTCATCAAGGACGACCTCGGCGCCGAGAGCATCGACTTCCTCGACATCAGCTTCCGCCTCGAGAAGGCGTTCGGCATCAAGATCCAGAAGGGCGAGATGATGCCCGAGGGGATGGCCAACGACGCCACGCTCGTGCAGGACGGCAAGATCACCGCCGCCGGCGTCGCCCTGCTGAAGAAGCAGATGCCCCACTCCGACCTCAGCGAGTTCCAGCCCGGCACCGACATCGAGAAGATGAGCCGCCTCTTCACCGTCGACGCCGTCGTCAACTTCGTAGAGAACAAGCTTCGAGCAGCGTAGGAAGTTGTGGAGTTGCTAGTTGCTAGTGAAGAAGAGCCGACGGCGACGACCGCCTTTCACTGGCCACTCACTCGCCACTGACCACTGCTCCTCACTAGCAACTGCTCTTCACCAGCAACTGACAACCAGCAACTAGCAACTCCCCTCCCCATGCGTTGGATCTGGATCGACAAGTTCACCGAGTTCACGTCGCGGACCTCGGCCACGGCCGTGAAGAACGTCGCTGGCCGAGGAGCACCTGCACGACTTGTACCCGGACTTCCCCGTAGTCCCGCACAGCCTGATCGTCGAGGGGATGGCCCAGACCGCCGGCATCCTGGTGGGCGAGGCGCGCGACTTCAAGGAGAAGGTGATCCTCGCCAAGGTCAGCCGGGCGACGTTCCACCGCCTCGTCCGCCCCGGCGACACGATCGCCTACCGCGCCCGCATCGACCAGCTCTCCGAACAGAGCGCCAGCATCAGCGGTACAGTCACGGTCGGCGCCAGCGGCGGCCGGCGGCGCGGCCGACCCCGTCGTGGCCGAGATCGAGTTGATGTTCAGCCACATCGATCAGAACATGGCCGGCTTGAAGTTCCCCGAGCACAACTTCGTGTTCACCGAGCAGTTTACGGAGTTGCTAAAGACGTACCGGACTGCGGCGACGATCAGCCTGTAGGGACCGCTATTGGTCGTGGCCTTTTCGCGCGCCGCTGCCAGAAGCATGACCACCCAACAGCCGACGACGAGTGCGTAGGCCGCGAGCCCGATGCCGATGGCGCGCCACGTAAGCCACCCGATCTTCAACGCTACACCCGTGATGGCACCGATCGCACCGAGCGCGGTGCAAACCCAGTAAATAGAGATCGGGTGGAGTAGGATCAGTCGTCTCCACGCCGGTAATCCTAATCGTTCCTCAGCAAGGGCACAGCGAGGAGCGTGCGGCCGAACATGAAACGAGTCGTCATTACCGGCATCGGCGTCACGTCCCCGATCGGCATCGGGGCGAAGGCTTTTGGGCCAACCTGCTCGCGGGAGATGTCGGCGTGCGGCGCATCGCGGCGTACGACCCGTCCGGCTTCCCGTCGCAGATCGCGGGCGAGGTGCCGGCCTACAAGATCGGCGACTACGTCCCCAAGAGCTACCGCAAGGCCACGAAGGGATGGCGCGCGACATCGAGCTGGCCGTCATCGCCGCCGACGACGCGTTCAAGGACGCGGGGCTGAAGTCCAGGGCGTACACCGACCAGCCGACGATCCGCCCGGAGCGCTTCGCGTGCAACATCGGGCGCGGGCTGATCAGCGTCGACCTCAACGAGCTGACTGCCGCGATGCACGCGGCGCGCGCGAGGGAACTCTCTCAGCCTGCCGAAGTGGGGCACGGAGGGGATGACGCAGCTCACGCCGCTGTGGCTGCTGAAGTACCTGCCGAACATGCTCGCCTGCCACGTGACGATCATCCACGGGCTCAAGGGGCCGAGCAACACGATCACCTGCGCCGACGCGTCGTCGCACCTGGCGATCGGCGAGGCGTTCCGCACGATCCAGCGCGGCAAGGCCGACCTGGCGATCTGCGGCGGCGCCGAGACGAAGGTCGTGCCGATGAACTTCATGCGGCAGGTGCTGCTGAAGCGCCCTCACCGAGACGCACAACGACACGCCGGAATCCGCCGTCCGCCCGTTCGACGCCGACGCCGACGGCACCGCCGCCGCCGAGGGGGCGGGTTGTTCATCCTCGAGGAATACGAGCAGGCCAAGGCCCCCGCGCCAAGATGTACGCCGAGCTCGTCGGCTTCGGCGCCAGCCAGGACACGCACAGCGTGACCGAGCCCTGCCCCACCGGCCTGAGCTACGGCAAGGCGATCGGCAAGGCCTGGCCGACGCGAACCTCCTCCGACGGCGGTCGATTTCCTCGTCCCGACGGCCCTGGGCCTCCCGAGCCACGACCGAGCCGAACTGGCCGGCCTGCACAACGTCTTCGGCGGCGGCCTGGACATGCGTGCCGCTCGCCCCAATCAAAGCCCAGACCGGCAACATGGCCGCCGGCAGCGGCGTCGACGCCGCCGCCGCGGTCGCAGGCCTCTACCACAACAAGATCCCCGCCGCCCCCAACACGCGCAAGCCGCTCGACGGCCTGAAGCTCAACGTGAAGCCCGACGTCCGCGACGCGGCCGTCAACGTCAGCGTCAGCAGCGTCTACAGCCTCGGCGGCCAGAACGCGCGCTGGTGTTCAAGAAGGTATAATCATCGCCATGCAGACCGCCGTCCCGGGCAGGTCCGGGGTTGATCCGGCCGGCCTACTTTGTGAGCGGTTCGAGATCTCGAACTGCGTCAACCGAACCTCCCGACAGATGGACGTGCTGTATCAAAGCGTTGCGAATCGTGGTCGAGTTCGGCATCGCCGTCGCGAAGCCTTCGGCATGCTGGGTATCGTGACGCCCTGACATCCGAAGGCGAGGAGATGAAGGTCTTGCATGAGGAGCGACGACGCCCTCCTCATCGACACAACGAGCGGGCGACGCGGGCCGCCCGGCAGGCGTTCGAGCCGTCGGATCGTACAGCGCGGGGCCGGACAGATCGTGGGCAATCGCGGCTCTATGAGCGATGACCCGTCGACGGATCGTCGGCATGGCACCGCCTGTCGCTCCTGACGGACTGGCGGTCGCCATCGGCGTCGTCCTATGGCGTGGGGCCGGCTCGTCAAGACCGGTCGACGCCCGAGGCGGCTGGCAAGGGCAAACATGAACCGAGTCGTCATCACCGGAATCGGCTGGATCACCCCGATGGGCCACGACGTCGAGGGCGTGTGGAAACGCCTGCTCAACGGCGAGAGCGGCATCGCGCGCACGACGCTCTTCGACGCCTCCACGTTCCCCACGACCATCTCGGCCGAGGTCAAGGACTTTCAACTCTCCGCACGCCGACGATCTGCTCCAGCACGAGGGCGTCGGCCGCAACACGCAGTTCGCGATGGCGGCGTGCGCGCAGGCGTGGCGGGACGCGGGGCTGAAGGCCGCGGACCTCGACCTCGACCGCGTCGGGATCTACCTCGGCTCGGGCGAGGGGTCGCTCGACTTCGACGCGTTCACCGGCCGGCCTCTCCGCGTGGCAGCCGGAGGCGGACTCGGTCGACTTCGTGAAGTGGGCGCGCAGATGGCGGCTGGAGAAGATGAACGTCACGCGAGCTGGAGCAGGAGCCGAACATGCCTTTGTCGCACATGGCCCTGCTCACCGGCGCCCGCGGCCGGCCATGAACTGCCTGACCGCCTGCGCGGCCAGCACGCAGGCGATCGGCGAGGCGACCGAGATCCTCCGCCGCGGCGACGCGGACGTGATGATCGGCGGCGCGCGCACTCGATGATCCACCCGTTCGGCGTGACCGGCTTCAACCGCCTCACCGCCCTGTCGACCGCCAACGAGAACCCGCCCGCCGCCAGCCGCCCGTTCGACCAGCACCGCGGCGGGTTCGTGCTCGGCGAGGGCGCGCATGGTCATCCTCGAGACGCTCGAGCACGCCGAAGCAGCGCGCTGCGAAGATCCTCGCCGAGGTCGTCGGCTACGGCTCGACCGCCGGGACGCGTTCCGCATCACCGACCAGGACCCCGAGGGGATGGGCGCCGTCGTCGCCATGCAGGAGCGCTGACCGACGCCGGCCTGAAGGCGGCCGACGTGAACTACATCAACGCCCACGGCACCGGCACCCGCGAGAACGACGGCAACGAGACGACGGCCATCAAGAAGGTGTTCGGCGAGCAGGCCAAGGGCGTGCCGGTCAGCAGCATCAAGAGCATGATGGGCCACCTGATCGCCGCCGCCGGCGCGGTGGAGCTGATCTGCTGCGTGCTGGCCGTGCGCGACAACGTGCTGCCGCCGACGATGAACCTCGACGCGCCCGACCCCGAGTGCGACCTCGACTACGTCCCGAACCAGGCCCGCCAGGCGAAGGTCGACGTCGCGATGAGCAACAGCTTCGGCTTCGGCGGCCAGAACGACACGATCATCATCAAGCGGTTCGCCCTGAGCCGCCCCGCCGCCCACGCAACGAGGGGGCAAAAGCGTTACCGACGGTCCGATCGCCGCGTCCGCACCTCCGCCACGATCTGCCGCTCCTCGCCTACGCGACGGCGACGGCCACGGCGCGCCCGCGACGGCTGGCTGCGGCAGGTCTGCCTCCTCCTCGCCGTCTGGGCCCCCAAACGCATGCGACGAGGTGGCGAGTCTGCGTCACCCGATATGGCCGGCCAGCTACTACGGCGGCTTTCCTGAACGTCCCTTGGCGGTCTTCGACGTATTGCACCACATCGCGCTGCTGGCGGCGTTCCTGCTGTTCGCGGCGGCGGCGGGCATGGTCGTGCGGCACGCGCACGCCGGGCGCCGGATGCTGGGGGCGACGGCCGTCGCCCTCGCCCTGCTCGTCGCCCTGGGCACGCTCAAGCGATTCGGCGTCAGTGCGGCGTTCGAGTTCGGGTACCGGATCGGCGGACAGGGGTTCAATACGTCACGCTTCGGGATCGTCGGGCTGTCGGTCGATCATGTGGGTATCTTCCTTCTGCAGGCGTCCCTGCCGCTGGCGGCGTTGCTCCTGCTGCGCGCGACGGTCGGCCGCTTGAACGCGGCGGCCGTTTCGGAAGCTCGGATTCGAACGACGTTCATCTGGCTGGCGCTGCTGGCCTGCGGCGCCTTGGCCGCAGACGAACTGGAGAGGCTGCCGGGAAGTTCGGGACTGACGAGCCCCCGCGTGTTCCGGATCGATTCGTTCCTCTCGATCAACGATCACGTCGAGGAGGTGACGGCCGTCGTCGACCTGCTGGTCTTCCCGCTGCTGGCCGTATCGGCCGCGGCAGCGCTTCGTGGCGCGCGGGGCGTGCAATGGCTGCTGGGGGCATGTCAGTTCGCGATCCTCCTGGCGTCGATCCGCTTGTTCCAGATCGTCTCGAGCATGCTGATCGAGTTCGCCGGTCTGACGGTCGAACGGTTCAGCAATTGGCGAAGCCCGCTCGAAACCCTTCGCGCCCTGTCATGGGCCGCGTCCCACTTCGCGTGGCAGTGCGCGATCCCGGCCCTGGTCCTCGTGGTGCTCCGCCGCTCGGCGGACGCCGGTGCCACGGCGGGAGCCGGCGCGGCGCCCGCGGCTCCTTCAGCGCCACCATTCGCCTCGGAAGTCCCGAGCCGGTAGCGACGCGGCATGCCTTCCCAGAATCAGAGCTGCCATCGAGGACAATCGGAACCGCGTCGCAGGAGCTTGCGCGCCCTTGGGATGACGGATTCATCGAACCAGACCGGCCATTGCGGAGTTTTGCTCCGTGACTCCGCGTATACTTTTCTTACTCAAGGAGCAGGATAGACTTCTACTACCACGGCAGCGACGACGGACTGATCGTGCTCGCGGCGGACGGCGGGCTCAACGCCGGGACGGCCGAGCAGTTCGTGCGGGAACTGGAGCACGTGATCGATGCCGGGGTGCGGCGGGTGATCGTCGACTGTTCGAAGCTCGACTACATCAGCAGTTACGGCGTCTCGGTCCTGATCCGCCTGCACAAGCGCCTCGCCCGCCACGGGGGCGACGTGAAACTCACCGGCATCCATTCGCGCATCGTCTCGATGATGGCGATCGCGCGGGTGGACCAGTTCTTCGACATCTACCCGGACGTCGACCGCGCGAGGCTCGCGTTCCGCGCGATGAACTGAGGCGCGCGACGGCGCCGGCCGTCGCGCCGGGTTGCCGCTCGCGGCTTTGCGGCTGCGTGAGATGCCAGTGGGGTCGCTAAGCCGCGAGCGGCGTGGCGCGACCCCCGACCGTTTGACGCCCCGCGTTGCCGCGGCTAAATTCGGCGACCCGGGGTGCGGTTTTCTCGTACCACCGGTAGACGATTTCCACGTTACGATCACGCGGTTTCAGCAAGAATCAGGAACGAGCATGCGAGCAAGCGACATCCGCCGGGGTCAGGCCGTTAAGATCGAGGGCAAGCTGTACGTCGTGACCAACGCCGACCACAACACGCCGGGCAACCTGCGGGCGAAGGTGCAGTTCAAGCTGCGCGACGTGCTGAAGGGCACGATCCAGGACAAGCGCGTGGGCGCGACCGACGACATCGAGACGACCACGCTCGACAGCCGGCAGGTCGAGTACCTCTATTCCGACAACGAGGGCCACGTCCTGATGGACCTCGAGACCTACGACCAGCAGAGCATCCCCAAGGACGTGTTCGGCGACGACATCAAGTACCTCAAGCCCAACACGCCGCTGACGGCCCACTTCCACGAGGGGCGGATCGTGACCTACGACCTGCCCAAGACGGTGGACCTGCTCGTCACCGACACGATGCCCGTGATCAAGGGCGCGACCGCCACGAACCAACTCAAGGAGGCGACGCTGGAGACCGGGCTGACCACGCGCGTCCCCGGGTTCATCGTCACCGGCGAGACGATCCGCATCAGCACCGACGGCGGCGGCTACATGAGCCGCGCCTGAGGGGCGACGACGACCTATGAACGAGAGAGGCGGCGACCCGCGTTGTTCCGGGTCGCCGCCTTTCGTTTTGGGTGCGTATCGCCCGATCCGCGGGGACCACACCTCACGCTCGTTCATTAAGTTCGGAGCCCGTCATCCCCAGGAGCGACAGCGACGACCCATCTCGGGCTGGTATGCTGCGCGTAGTCTTTGCCCGAGATCCCTCGGGTGGCTACCGCTCCCCTCGGGATGACGTTCTCCAGTTGCGCAACAGCGCCGAGGACTGTCTGTCGGGGCGGGAAATGCGACGGGTGACGAACTCATCGAGCCGCGAGCGTCGGCATCGGCGTCGTGATCGCATCCTCGCCCGGCGCCAGGGACGGGCGGTCGGACCGGCCGTCCATGCCTTCCTTCAGCGGCACGAGGATGTCGACGATCTTGCTCAGCACCCGGATCTGCGACATCGTCGCATCGAGGCGGTGGACGATCTCCTTCGGGTAGAAGTCCAGCGTCGGGCGCGTCTCGCGCTCGAAGACCTCCATCCGCTGGGCGATCACCTCGTCGCTCGCGTCGTCGAAGCGGTTCTCCTTCAGCGCCCGGCGGCGGAGGCGCTCGACCATCTTCGCCCGCTCGGCCCGCAGGTAGATGATCGCCACCACGTCGAGCGTGTCCTCCAGCAGGCGGGCCTGCGTGACGGTCCGCGGGATGCCGTCGAGCACGAGGAACTCGGTCTCGGGGTGGAACTGGTTCACGAGCTCCAAGCCCTTGATGTACTGCTTCCAGAGGTTGATCGTGAACTCGTCGGGCACGAGCTTGCCCGCCCCGGCGTACTCCCAGAACTTGCGGCCGGTCTCGCTCTGCAAATCGAGCGATCGAAAGATGTCGCCCGTCGCGCTGTGGAAGAAGCCGGGGATCGTTCCGAGGATCTTGCCCTGGGTGCCTTTGCCGCTACCCGGGGCGCCGAAAAGAAGGATCGAGCGGTACCGCATTAGCCGTATTCTACCACGGACGCGGGGGAATGCTTAGGGAGCGGCGGATACGCGATGACCCCGGCGGGGAACGGACAATGACAGATTGTCCAAGGCCCGATAATCAGGGGGACGCCTTTGAAGGCCGGACCTCAGTTCGGGTCCTGTGGGTTCAGGCGGGCGTGCGTCTCGATCAGTTCCGCGACCTCCGACAGCTTCAGGTTGACCTTCGGCATCACGCCCAGCACGCCCAACTCGGCGACGGCGTTCTCCAACTCTGGCGACTCGGGGTAGGCGGTGACGACCAGGACGGGCAGGTGCTGAAGCCGCAGGTATGACCGCATGGCGCGAACGAGTTCGACGCCGCTCATGTTCGGCATCTTGTAGTCCAACACGGCGAAGTCCGGCGTGTCGCCGATCAGCAACGCCATGGCCGTGCGGCCGTTGTCGGCGCACGTGGCCGAGTGGCCGCGCTTGCGGAGCACGCGGGCCAGCGCGTCACAGATGTCGTGGTTGTCGTCGACGAGTAAGACTTTGGACATTGTGGGGCTCAATATAGCACGCTGCCGCCGGAAAATCTGTCAAAGGACCCACGCGGCGGAGCGCTTCCGGACGGGCGAGAGGCTCGCCGGCGGGCGAATGGCCAATTCCCCTGCCTCAATGACTTGCTGACGCCCGCTCCGCGCCAGCCCCCCCTTTCATCATTGCCGCACATCCATTTCTTGGTCATCGATGCTCGGTGATGAGCCATTCCTTCCTACCCCTCGTCCTTCTCCTTCAGCTTTGCGATGACGGTGAAGTCTTCGAGCGTCGTCGTGTCGCCCTTCACTTCGCCGCTCGTGGCCAGTTCCTTCAGCAGGCGGCATGATCTTGCCGCTGCGGGTCTTGGGGGAGGGATTCGGTGAAGCGGATCTGGTCCGGCTGGGCGAGGGCATGCGTCGATCTGCTTGCCACCACAGGGTCAGTTCCTTCTTCAACGCCTCGGTCGGCTTGCGGTTGGCCTCGAGCGTGACGAAGGCGGCGATGCCCTGGCCCTTCATCTCGTGCGGCATGCCGACGCAGGCGGCCTCGGCGACGGCCTCGTGGGCGACGAGGGCGCTCTCGATCTCCATCGTGCCAGGCGGTGGCCCGAGACGTTGATCACGTCGTCGACGCGGCCCATGATCCAGAAGTAGCCGTCCGGGTCCCGCCGCGCGCTGTCGCCGGTGAAGTAGAACCCGGGGACGTCGCTCCAGTACGTCTTGGCGTAGCGCTCGGGGTCGTTGAAGATCCGCGGAGCATGCTCGGCCAGGGCTTGCACGACGAGCAGGCCGCCCTGGTTCGGGGCAAGTTCCCGCCCCTCGCGGTCGACGATCGCCGCGTCGACGCCGAAGAACGGCAGCGTCGCCGTGCCGGGCTTGGTCGGCGTGACGCCGGGCAGCGGCGTGATCGATCGCGCCGGTCTCGGTCTGCCACCACGTGTCGACGATCGGGCATTTCCCCTGCCCGACGACCTCGTGATACCACATCCACGCCTCGGGATTGATCGGCTCGCCCACCGTGCCCAATAGCCGCAACGACGACAATCGTGCCTGTCGACGAGCTCGCGGCCGGCCCGCATGAACGCGCGCGCGGATCGCGGTGGGCGCGGTGTAGAAGACGTTCACGCGGTGGCGCTCGATGATCGCCCAGAAGCCGCGAGAAGTCGGGGAAGTTCGGCGCCCTCGTACATCAGCACGGTCGCGCCGTTGCTCATCGGGCCGTAGACGATGTAGCTGTGGCCGGTGATCCAGCCGACGTCGGCGGTGCACCAGTAGACGTCGTCGGGCTTGAGGTCGAACACGTACTTCGTCGTGAGGTACGTGCCGACCAAGTAGCCGGCGGTCGCGTGGACGATCCCCTTGGGCTTGCCGGTCGAGCCGCTCGTGTAGAGCACGAACAGGTGGTCCTCGGCGTCCATCGGCTCGGCGGGGCAGTCGATCGACTGCTCGCGGATCAGCTCGTGCCACCAGACGTCGCGCCCCTCGGTCCAGTCGATCGCGCGACGTTCGTGCCGTTGATGGCCGGCGTGCCGACGCGCTGGAGCACGACGACCTTCCGCACGAGGTCCGTCTTCTTCAGCGCCTCGTCGACGTTGTTCTTCAGCGGCACGACCTGCCCGCGCCCGGAAGCCGCCGTCGGCGGTGATGATGACCGTCGACTTCGCGTCCTCGACGCGGTCGGCGATCGCCTGGCTGCTGAAGCCGCCGAAGATCACCGAGGGCGGCGTCGAGCCTGCGCGCAGGCGAGCATCGCGATCACGGCCTCGGGCACCATCGGCATGTAGATCGTGACGCGCTCGCCCTTGGTCACGCCGAGGCTCTTGAGGCCGTTCGCGAAGCGGCACACCTCGTCGCGCGGCTGGCGGTAGCTGATGCGGTGGACCGACCCGCCGCTGCCCGGCCGGCCGCTCTCGGGCTGCTCCTCCCAGAGGATGGCGGCCTTGTCGCCGAGGCCCGCCTCGACGTGGCGGTCGAGGCAGTTGTACGCGACGTTCGTCCGGCCGCCGACGAACCACTTCGCGTCGGGCACCTTCCAGTCCAGCACCTTGTCCCACCGCTTGAACCAGTGGAAGTCGTCGGCGACGCGCCCCAGAACGTCTCCGGATCGTCGATCGACTCGCGGTACATCCGGTCGTACTCGGCGCGCGAGCGCGATCAGCGGCGGCCGGCGAACTCCCGCGGCGGCGGGAACAGGCGGTGCTCCTGAAGGGACGATTCGATCCCGGTCGAGTCTGACGGGGGCGTCCTCGGCCATATCTCGTTTCTCCGGCAAGAAGGGCAATGCGTCGGACAATCCGAGTATACCGAAAGCCCCCCCGCGGCCCAAACGCTCAGACCCGACTGGACTCGCGTCGAGCCGTTCGTTGCGCAGTACCATCGCGATCTACGATCGCCGCGGCGACCAGAGGACGGAACTTCCTCAACGGCACGAACCCGACCAAACCCGCTGTTGCCGGGAACTGCTCAACAGCCGACGAGAATTAGCAGCGGCTTCCTACTACGCCGGCACGATTAGACCTGGCGAGCCGCCGGCGTGATTCGGGGCGGGGAACGAACAGAAGTTCCGAGTTGGACGATGTCGCGCGGGCAAGGGTCGTTGCCAGTGACGGGCCGAAATGGGAGGGCCGGGCGATGCCGGCGTCGCTTGATTACGAACGGCGGGACGAAGACGCGAGCACGGCGTGGGAGAAACCGATCGTTCTGACGCTGCTCCTCGCCTCGACGTTCCCCTCGCGATCTGGTGCGCGATGGCCGTCGCGGCGGTACGGACCGCACTAGAGGTCGGGCACTGGCCCTCGTACGGCAACCCCGATCCGAAGGACGTCGTGCACCGGCTTGGCTCCTGGGTCGCTTGGCTGGACTTGCTCGGACTGATTGCACCCGGGGGCATGGCGCGCGTCGGCCGTCACATCAACCTCAAGTGCCCGCCCCGCATCCGGCTCGGCATCGCCATTTGTGTCACTTTCGTTATTGGCTTCACCGGAATCGCGTTGCATCTCTCGGATCCGGGCGACATCGGCACGTGGTGGATGGATTGACCGCGACGCGGTAGCAGGATCAGGCAGACGCTACGACGGGGACTGCACCATCTCGAACCCGCCCGGCCGCGCGCCGCGGGTTTTCGGTGTCCTTTTCGACAGCGCCGCGGCGCGCAGCGCGGGCGACGACCCAGACCAGCAGCGCCCAGATCAGCCCGCCCGTCCAGCCGGCCAGGACGTCGGTCGGGTAGTGGACGCCCATGTAGACGCGGCTGACGCCGACGACGAACGTCAGCATCATCGCCAGCAGGATGAGGTAGATCTTCACCCGCCGGTCGGGCACGAGGCGGGCGAGCAGGCTGCCGAGCGTCAGGTAGACGATCGCCGAGAGCATCGCGTGGCCGCTGGGGAAGCTCGGCGACGTAGACGTGCGACAGGTGGGGCACGATCGCCAGGCGGTCGCGGCCGAACGCGTTCTTCAGGACCGTGCTCAGGATCAGCCCGCCGAACGTCGCGACGAGCACGAGCCACATCGCGTGGTACTTGCGCACCATCAGCAGGTAAAACGCCACCGCGAGCGTCATGAGGCCGAGCACCGCGACGCCGCCCAGCGTGCCGTCATGTCGCGCCCGACCTCGTGGAGCCACCGCGGGCCCAGCGGGTCGGCCGACTCCCGCGCCGGCGTGGCCGGGTCGTCCGGCTGCCGCAGCGCGCGGACGGCCCACTCGTCGAACTGCTGCGTGTCCCCCTCCAGCACCCGTTCCGCCAGTTCGATGAAACCCCACGTCGCGCCGACCACGATCAGCACGGCCGCGATGAACAAGTTCCCGTGGCCCCCGAGCCACGCCAGCGATTTTCGCACGGTTCCGACGATCACGTGCCGAGGTTAAGGCGACCGCGGCCGCTTGAGAACGGGCGTTCTGCACGGCGCCCGGCCCCGCCTCGCGAGGCATCGGCGACCGGTCGGATCCGCCGAAAATCAGGAGGCGTCCGACGGTGTTGCCCGCCGGCGCCGGCGGGTCGCCCTGCACGCGCGGCGCAGGTCCTCATCGCGGCCCTGACGCATCGGGGACGCCGGTCGACTGCGCGACGACCAGTGCGTCCGCCCGCGCCGGTCGGACCTTCGCGTAGACGCGGGTGTCGCGGACCGAGCCGTCGACGCCGCGGCTGTCGCGGCGCAACACGCCCTCCAGCGCGCGAACCCGCACCGCTCGGCCACGCGCCAACTCCGCTCGTTGCGGTCGTCGGTGCGGATCTCGACCCGCTCGGCGTTCAGCAGGTCGAACGCCATCGCGGTGAACGCGAACGGCCTCGCTGGCGTACCCGCGGCCCACGAACGACGTGCGGACCCAGTAGCCGATCTCGAACGCCGGCACGTCCCACCCGCGGACGTGCATCCCGCTGCCGACGATCGTCTCGGTCCCCTTCAGGAACAGCCGCATCGACAGGTCCTCGCGGGCCACGAACCGGGCGCGCGAGGCCGCCCTGGATCTCGCTCTGCTCGAGCGTCGGCACTCTCCTTCGCCCACGGCATCCACGGCCGCAGTTCGTCGATCGACTCGACGACCGCCGCGTTCATCGCGGGCCCGTCGCCCGCGCGCAGGGCGCGGATGGTGAGGGCGTTCGGTGTCGAACTGTTCGGGGATGTCGATCAGCAACGGGTCCATGGGCGGTCCCTCCGAATCGTTCCGCCGCTCGTGAGTCGCGCCGTCGACCGGACGCCGAACCGCCTCCCGCGATCACGGCTCTTCGACCACGACCGTCGCCGCGGGCAGCCGGGTGTCGTCGTCGTCGTCGTCGTCGTCCGCACGATCGCCGGGCGCGGCGGACGGGCGCGGGCCGTCGGCGCGCGGCGGCTCGTGGTGATGAGCGCGACGGCCGCGACGATCACCGCCATCGCCGCGATCGACCGGGCCCGACCTGCTCGCCGCCGAACGCCCACCCGAGCAGCACGGCCACCACCGGGTTGACGTACGCGTACGTCGCCACGCGGGCCGGCGGCTCGACCTTCAGGAGCCACACGTACGCGCTCGAACGCCAGGAGCGACCCGAACACCAGCAGGTACCCCACCGCCGCCACCGACCGCGCCCGACACGGCCGCGACGTCGACGCGGCCCGCCTCGCCGACGCAGAGGCCGACGGCCAGCAGCATCGCGCCGCAGATCATCTGCATCCCCGCCCCAGCGCCGGCGTCGCCGCGCGCCCTTGCGGCGGGCCATGTACACCGACCCCGTCGCCCACGAGAACGCCGCCAGCACGACCGCCGCCGCGCCCAGCGCGTGCACCGGCTCCTCCCGCCGCACCGGCCCCGGCCCGACGAGCAGGCCGACGCCGGCGAAGCCGACCAGCAGCCCGACCACGCCCCGCCGCGTCGGCCGCACCCCGCCGGGGCGGGCCCAGTCGATGATCGCGACCCAGAGCGGCGTGGTCGTCACCAGCAGCGCCGCGACGCCGGACGGCACGCGCTGCTCGGCCCACGACACCAGCCCGTTGCCGCCGAGCAGCAGCAGCGCCCCGGTCACCGCCGCCGGCCCCCACGCCGCCCGCGCCGGCCGCCGTCGCCCCGCACGAGCCGCCGCCACGCGTAGAGCACGAGCCCCGCCGCCAGGAACCGCGACCCCGCCGTCAGCAGCGGCGGCAGCGTCTCGACCGCGAAGCGGATCGCCAGGTACGTCGAGCCCCACACGACGTACACGACCACGTACGCGAAAACGATCCCCCCCCGCGCGGGGCGCCCGGCGGCGGAGGTTGGGTCGGCGTCGTCGCTACTCATGGATCTCACACCGCCACACGACGGGATGTTCCCGCAAGGTCTCACTTGCCATACAAGAGGGAACGCGCTGCTCGCCCGCTTCGGAAACGGCGCCTAAGAGACGAGAGCACGAAGTCGACGAACGGGAATGCCCCCTCGCGCCGACGGCGCAACCGAACGGCACACGCAAAAGCGCCGTCCTATGCACCAGCGGTCAAACGAGCGCACCGGGCGGGAGTGCCAACTGTCCTGCCAACAGGCTCCTGATCACTCCCCACTCTTCCACTCCCCACCCCCCACTCTTCCCCCCCCACTCCTCAAACCTCCCGGTCCACCGCCGCCGCGATGCGCTTGATCGACTTCATCATGTCGGCGAACTGCGGCGGCGTGATCGACTGCGCGCCGTCGGTCAGCGCGTGCTCCGGGTCGTTGTGCACCTCGATGATCAGCCCGTCGGCCCCGGCGGCGACCGACGCGCGGCACATGCTGTCGACGAGGTAGTTCTTCCCGGTCCCCTGGCTCGGGTCGACCACGACCGGCAGGTGGCTCGCCCGGTGCAGCGCCGGCACGGCCGCCAGCGCGAGCGTGTTGCGGACGTACTCCTCGTAGGTGCGGATGCCGCGCTCGCAGAGCATCACGTTGGGGTTCCCCTTCGACATGATGTACTCGGCGGCGAGCAGGAACTCCTCGAGCGTCGCGCTCAGCCCGCGCTTCAGCAGCACGGGGCGCGGCTGCTCGCCGACGGCGTTGAGCAGGTTGAAGTTCTGCATGTTCCGCGCGCCGACCTGCAGCACGTCGGCGTACCGCGCGACGAGCTGCACCTGGTCGACCGCCATCACCTCGGTGACGACGCCGAGACCCGTCTGCTCGCGGGCCAGCGCCAGCAGTTCCAGCCCCTGCTCGCCCATCCCCTGGAACGCGTAGGGGCTCGTGCGCGGCTTGAACGCCCCGCCGCGCAGGCCGACGGCGCCCGCCTCCTTCACCGCGTGGGCGATCTCGAGCAACTGCTGCTTGCCCTCGACGCTGCACGGCCCGGCGATCACGCCGACGCGCACGCCGCCGACGCTCGGCGCGGCCGATCCGCCCGCCACGTCGACCGACCGCAGCGGCACGGTCGAGCGCTCCTTCTTCACCTCGCGCGACGCCATCTTGTATGGCGCGAGGATCGGCACGACCTTCTCCACCCCGTCGCTCGCCTCCAGCGCCGGCCGGTCCTTCATCCGGTCGTCGCCGATGACGGCCACGACGGTGCGCTCGGTGCCGACGATCACGTGATCCTTGAGTCCCATCTCTTTCACCAGTTGGACGACGTGCTCGACCTGCCTCGGGGTCGAGCCGGGTTTCATGACGACGATCATCGGGGGGCCTCCGGGGGATCAGTGGTCGGTGGCGAGTGGTCGGTGGTCAGTAATGAAACCTGCTGCTGCGAATGGTTCCGCAGTTGTTTTCACTCTGAACACTGACCATTCGCCACTGATCACCATCAAAAAAGAAAGCCCCAGGACCGCGTCCTGAGGCTTTGGGTATCGTGCCGTTAAACGGCCAGCTCAGAACGCGCGGTTACGTGGGCGGGTAAAAGTACCAGCCGAACCAGAAACCGAAGGTCGCGTTCGTGCGCGGGCTCATCAGCGACTATTCATACCACACCGCCGCCCGGTGTCAAAAGTTGTTCCGGCGACGTGCGTCCCGCCGCCTGCGGCTTCGCGCGCCGCGCCATTGCTGCAGCGCCGGCCGCAACCCACTCGCCTTACCGTCGCGCCGGCGATACACTGGGGTCGGACAGACCGCGGCCGGCACGGCGATCAGCGGATCGGCCGCCGTCGCGCTTCCGGGGCGTAGCTCAGTTTGGTAGAGCGCCTGGTTTGGGCCCAGGAGGCCGCAGGTTCGAATCCTGTCGCCCCGATACACACGGCAGCGTACACCCCGCCCCCCTGCCCGCCCCTACCAGGGGCGGCCGATTCTCTAAACTAAGGACGTGTTTGTCGATGGACTGAGCGACCGCTATCAAAGCCACGCAGCCCGCGGCGTGGTGCCGTTCGACGACGGACGTGTGTGGCGGGGAAACGCTCGCCGTCGCCCCATCTTAACAAGTGGCACGGCATCCACTTGCCGCGGCCGCATATCCGTCCTTCGTCTGGAAAATGTTTTGCCTCCCCGGCTCCGGTGTTTATAGTTCCCGCCCTTGGGTCCTGACGGTTTGCGTGTCGTGTCGCACCGCGGGGTCCGGAGGGGCGGCCGCACGTCATCTCCACTTCTCGCCTGAAACCTGGACGGGAAATTTGTAAATGCAAAGTTCAACGCGCTTGCGCGAGCGACTGGCTCGCGCCGTCGGTGAAGCCTGCGTCGAGGCGGCTGGAGGACCGACGGCTCATGTCGGTCTCGCTCGTCAGCGACGTCAACACGCAGCCGGGCGACTCGTTCATGCGCCTGGCCGTGTCCGACGGCGGCAACGGCGTCGGCTACTTCGCAGCACGACGGCGGCACGCACGGCGTGGAACTGTGGCAGCACCGACGGCACCGCCACCGGCACGACGCTCGTGAAGGACCTGTACGACGGCCCGGCCGGGTCGTACCCGGGCGGGTTCGTCACGCTCAACGGCGTCACCTACTTCGGCGCGATCGACGAGGCGGGCGCCGGAACTGCGCGCACCGACGGGCACCGCCGCCGGCACGTACCGCGTGAAGGACGGCGGCTTCGGCGACAACCGGAACAACGTCATGGGGCTGACGCGGGCCGGGTCGTCGCTCTACTTCCTGGGCCGACGACGGCACGACCGGCCTCGAGTTGTGGAAGAGCGACGGCACCGCCGCCGGCACCGTGCTGGTGAAGGACGTGCGCCCCGGTCTGATCGGGCAGCAGGCCTCCCGCCGCCTGATGGCCCCGCCGCCGACGGCTCGCTCTACTTCGCCGCCACCGACGGCACCAACAGCGGCCTGTGGCGCACCGACGGCACCGCCGCCGGCACGGTCTTCGTCGCCGGCAACGACCAGCGGGTGTTCGGCGTGTCGCAGCTCGTCGCGTCGGGGCCGCCGTCTACTTCACCGACCACGTCGGCACCGTCTTCACGACCGACCCGGCCGCCCCGGGCAACCCGGTGGAGGTCGTCCAGCAGATCAACACCGCCGTGCTGGAGATGGTCGACGTCAACGGCCGCCTCTTCTTCACGCGCGCGAGGACGGCCTGTACTGGGCGAGCCGCAGCGCCGACGGCTCGCACCTCGTCCGCCGGTACGGCCAGACGAGCGCGGTCTTCAACTCGCCGCAGGACCTGGCCAACGTCGACGGCAACCTGTACTTCAGCGCGATCAACGCGACGAGCGGCCGCGAACCGTACTGGCTCCCCCGCACGTCGCTCGTCACGTCGATGGTGAGCGACGTCGCCGCCGGCGCCCCAGCTCATCGCCGGCGAACATCACCAACGTCGCCGGTCAGGCCTACTTCACGACCGGCAGCGACGCGAGCGGCTACCAGCTCTGGCGCAGCAACGGCACCGCCGCCGGCACGACGTTCGTCGACACGCTGAACCCAGGCGGCCGAGACAGCGAGCCGACCGACCTCTCAACGGTCGGCACCCGCCTGTTCCTGACCAACGCCGACCCTGCGGCCGGCCGCGAGGTCTGGACGAGCGACGGGACGGCCCCCGGCACGCGCTGCTGAAGGACGTCTACCCCGGCACGGCGTTGTCCATGCCGTACTTGGTCGGCCGCCTCGGCGACCGCGTGCTGTTCCAGCCGGACGACGGCGTGACCGGCTCGGAACTCTGGGCCACCGACGGCACCGCCGGCGGCACGGTCCGACTGCGGGACATCGAATCGGGCCGCGCCGGCTCGCACCCGGCCGACTTCCGGTTCATCGGGTCCAAGGCGTACTTCTACGCCCGCAGCAGCGAAAAGGGGCGCGAGCCGTACGTCACCGACGGCACGCCCGCCGGCACCGTCCCTCTCGGCGACCTCAACCCCGGCGCGGGCAGCTCGGACCCGACCGGCTACGTCGCGCTCGGCAACACCGTCCTGTTCGTCGCCGGCAACGCCGCGCAGGGCCGCGAACTGTGGGCGACCGACGGCACGTCGGCCGGCACGCGCCTCGTCAAGGACCTCTTCCCCGGCACGGCCGGCGGGACGTTCACCGACCTGGTGGAGTTCAACGGCGCGGTCTACTTCGTCGCGCGCGACTCGACCGGCGCGGCGCGGCTCTGGCGCACCGACGGCACCGAGGGCGGCACCGTCGCGGTGAAGGACGTCTCGCCCAGCGGTTCCGCGTCCGGCGGCGTCCCCTATCTCACCAAGGCGGGCGCGCACCTCTACTTCGACGCGTACACGAGCACCGCCGGCACGGAGTTGTGGCGGAGCGACGGCACCGACGCCGGCACGTACCTGCTGAAGGACACGACGGCCAACGGCTCCGGCGGCGAGCCGACGCGCCCGCTGGAACTCAACGGCGACGTCTACTTCACCGCCCGCGGCGACGACCTGAATTACGACCTGTGGACGACCGACGGCACGACCGACGGCACGGCGCTGCTCGCAAACTTCCGCGGCACCCGCACCACCGAAGGGCCGTACCACTTCGTCGCCGACCCCGCCGGCGGGTTCGTCTACTTCCAGGCCGATGACGGCGTGACCGGCCACGAGCTGTGGCGCACCGACGGGACCGCCGCGGGGACGAGGATCGTCCTCGACGTCCAACAGGGCGCGACCGGCTCCCGCCCGATCCGCCCGACGATGATGGACGGCCGCCTGCACTTCTTCGCCGACGACGGCGTCCGCGGCCAGGAGCTCTGGTCGAGCGACGGCAGCGCCGCCGGCACCCGGCTCGTCGCCGAGGTCAGCCCCGGCCCCGGCCACGCGCTGGGGATACAGACCATCCCGATCGCCTCCGGCGGCCGGCTCTACTTCAGCGCCTACACGCCGAAGGCCGGCTCCGAGATCTGGAGCACCGACGGCACCGCCGCCGGCACCGCCATGGTGCGCGACCTCAACCCGGGGTTCCCCCAGGGCGGGTTGGGCCGCTTCGTCGCGCTCGACGGCGCGATCCTGTTCGAGGGCAACGACGGCGTCACCGGGACGGAGCTGTACAAGATCACGACCGCCGCCGTCGAACCCGGGACCGTCACCGGCACCGTCTACGACGATCTCGACGCCGACGGCACCCGCGACGCCGGCGAGCCGGCGATGGGCGACGTGCTGGTCTACGCCGACGCGAACGGCAACGGCACCTACGACGCGATAGGCGAATCCTCGGCCCGGACGCGCGCCGACGGCACGTACGAGCTCGTCCTGCCGCCCGGCCAGCACACGGTCCGCGCCAAAGTGCCGATCGAGTACGCGCCGGTCCCGTCCGGCGCGTCGCACGACCTCACGGTGACGAGCGGCGCAAACACCGCCGGCCAGAACTTCGGCCTGGCCAAGACCACGATCCGCGGGTTCGTGTTCCACGACCTCGACGGCGACGGCACCCGCGACGCCGCGGAGCCGGGCCTGAGCGGCCTGCGCGTCTACGCCGACCTCGACCGCAACGGCGCCTACGGCTCGGCCGACGTCAGCGAACTGACGGACGGCAACGGCTCGTTCGGGTTCGGCTTTGTCGGCACCGGCACGTTCGAGGTGCGCGTCAACCTGCCGGGCGGCGTCGTTCAGACCGCGCCGGCGAACAACGCCGCCCGCGCCTACACCGTCAACCGCACCGACGGCATCGCGGCGCAGTCGTTCGGCGTGAAGTTCGAGCGCACGGCGTACAAGTTCGACTTCGGCACCGCCAGTTCCCCGGTCGCCGCCGGCTACACGCGCGTCGCCGACACGACGCGGTACTCGTCGACGACCGGCTTCGGTTGGACGGCCGGTACGCTCGTGCCGCGCGACCGCAGCACGCCATCCGACCCGATCAACCGCGACTTCGTCATGACGCGCGACGGCACGTTCGAGGCCGACCTCGCCGACGGCAGTTACGACGTCACGGTCGTCTCGGGCGACGCCGGCTACGCGCACGACCAGCAGGCCGTCGTCCTCGAGGGCGCGCAGGTCGCCAGCCTCACGGTCGCGAAGAACCAATTCCTGCGCCGCACGTTCCGCGTGAACGTGACCGACGGCCGCCTCACGCTCCGCATGCGCGACCTCGGCGGGTCGGACGTGAACACGGTCATCAACGCGCTGGAGGTCGCGCCCGCCGCCCCGGCCGCGCCGGCCGAGGTGCGCGTCACGCGCTCGGGGGCGGCGGTGTCCGACGGGCAGTCGACGGCGGTGGACTTCGGCAGCGTCCAGCAGGGGGCGGCCGGGCCGCTGGTCACGTTCACCGTCTTCAACGACGGCGGCACGACGCTCACGCTCGGCCAGCCGACGCTGCCCGCCGGCTACACGCTCACCTCCGGGCTCTCCGCCAGCCTCGCGCCCGGCACGAGCGATACGTTCACCGTCCGCCTCGACACCGCCACGGTCGGCACGAAGGGCGGCACGCTCAGCTTCGCCACGAGCGACGCCGACGAGAACCCGTTCAACTTCCCGCTCGCCGGCACGGTCACCGCCGCCCCGACCACGGCGCAGGCGCCGTACTTCGCCGGCCCGATCATCATCGCGGCCGCCGGCGAGACGACGATCCAGGCCGAGTACTACGACCGCGGCGGCGAGGGCGTCGCCTACCACGACGCCGAGGCGGCGAACACCAGCGGCCTGTTCCGCACGAGCGAGGGCGTCGACTTCAAGGCCACGACCGACGCCGGCGGCGGGTACCGCATCAGCGACACCCGACTCGGCGAGTGGGTCGAGTACACCGTCGACGTCCCCACCGGCGGCACGTACGACCTGCTGCTGCGTGTCTCCAACTCCAGCGCCGGCGGGCGGCTCAACGTCGAGCTGAACGGCCAGGCGTGGACAGGCACGATCACCGTGCCCGACACCGACAGCTACAGCACGCTCACGACCGTCACCCGCGCCGGGCTCACGCTCCCCGCCGGCCGCCACGTCCTGCGGCTGAACATGCAGGCCGTCGCCCCCAACGGCTCGGCCGCCGGCGTGAACTGGCTGCGCCTCCGCCGCGCGACGACCACCACCCCCACCGGCGGCCGCATCGTCGGCACCGTCCACGTCGACCTCGACGGCGACGGGCGCCGGGACGCCAACGAGAACGGCACCGGCAACGACCGCGTCTACCTCGACGCCAACGACAACGCCCGCCTCGACGCCGGCGAGACGTCCGTGCTGAGCGGCGCCGGCGGCGACTACGAGTTCGCCGACCTCGCCGCCGGCACCCACCGCGTCCGCCTCGCGGTCGACGCGGGCGAGGCGCAGACCGGGCCCGCGGCAAGGGCACCCGCGTCGTCACGCTCGCCAGCGGCGGGAGCATCAACGGGCAGGACTTCGGCGTCCGGACCGTCGGCACCTACCGGATCGCCGGGCGACTCTTCGAGGACGTCAACGCCAACGGCGCGTTCGACGCCGCCGAGGTCGGCGTCCACTACGCCCTGGTCTACGTCGACCTGAACAACGACGGCCGCACGCAGTACACCGAGCCGAGCAGCCTGACCAACGAGAGCGGCTTCTACTCGATCTACCTGCCCGCCGAGGCGACCGGGCGCGCTCACGCTGAAGCTGATCGTGCTGAGCGGGCACCGCGCCACGATGCCGACGACCGCCACCTACACCGTCAACCAACCCGCCGGCGACGGGACGTCGCGGTGGCGCAACTTCGGCATCACCCGCACCGGCATGTGGGTCACCGGCACGGCCTTCGACGACGCCGACGCCGACGGCACCCGCGACGCCGGCGAGGGCGCCGCCCGCGGCGTGACGGTCTACGTCGACGAGGACAACGACGGCCGCTACGACGCCGGCGAGGAGTACGACGAGACCGCCGCCGACGGCACCTACACGCTCCAGGACGTCGGCGCCGGCACCCGCACGATCCGCGTGCAGCCCGGCGGGTGCGCCAGACGTCGCCGGCGAACAACGCCGCACACCGCGACGCGCAACACGTCGAGCTACCAACTCGTCAGCGGCAAGAACTTCGGCGTCGCCGGCACCGGCCGCATCACCGGCCGCGTGTTCGACGACGTCAACGGCAGCGGCCTACTCGACGCGGGCGAGAACGCGTCGCTCGCCGGCCGCACGGTCTACCTCGACCTCGACCGCGACCGCGCGCCGGACGCCGGCGAGCCCGCGTCGGTCACGACCTCGGCCAGCGGCTACGCGTTCGACCGCGTCGCGCCGGGCGACTACTACGTCCGCCAGGTCCTGCCCGACGGCCACGGCCAGAGCGCGCCCGCCGCCGGCGACGACCTGGCCCACCGCCTCGTCGTCAACGGCGGGCCGTACACGCTGAACTTCGGCTCCACCCGCCGCGAACGTCGCGTTCGTCTCCGGCCGCGTGTACGACGACCGGAGCGGCGACGCGTACCAGTCGGGCGAGCAGTGGGTGAGCAACCGCCGGGTCTACCTCGACGGCGACGGCGACGCGCAGTTCGACGCCGGCGAGCAGAGCGTGATCACCGCCACCGACGGCCGCTACGCGTTCACCGTCGCCCCGGCACGCACCGCGTGCGGACGGTCCTGCCCGCCAACTGGTACTCCACCGGCCCGGCGGGCGCGGCCCACGTCGTGACGGTGGCCGCCGGCCAGACGGCCGCCGGCCGACTTCTTCACCAAGGCCCTCACCGGCAGCATCACCGCCTCGGTCTACGACGACGCCAACGCCAACGGCACGTTCGACGCCGGCGAGCAGGAACTGACCGGCACGGTCGTCGCCGACACGAACGGCAACGACACGATCGACGCCGGCGACCTCTCGCTCCAGGCGAGCCGCGGGGCGCCGGCGCGGTTCACCAACCTCGCGTTCGGCGACGTGCGGATAATGGTGCGCGTGCCGAGCGGGTGGGTGGCGATCCGGCCGTCGCTCGGCATGGAGACGGTGAACGTCCAGCCCGGCGTCGACCACCCGACCCGCTTCGGCATCCGCCGCGCGCAGTCCGCCCCGCAGGGGCTGGCCCCGACGCACGACGCGTACGTCCGCAACGGCTCGTACGCCGGCGTCAACCACGGCACCGACGCCGAGCTGCGCGTGAAGCAGGGCTCGAGCGACGGCGCGGTCCGCGACAGCTACCTGAAGTTCGATTTGTCGACCTTAACCAGCGTGTCGACCGCCAAGCTCCGCCTGTTCGGCCGGATCAGCGACACGCGGGCCGCCAGCCTCGGCGTCACGCTCTACTCCGCGAGCGACACGGCGTGGACCGAGCCGGCGCTGACGTGGAACAACAAGCCGGCGTCCGGCACGTCGCTCGGCTCCAGGACGGTCAGCGGGACGGCGGGCCAGTGGTACGAGTGGGACGTGTCGAGCTTCCTCCGGGCCGAGAAGGCCGCCGGGCGTAAGCGCCGTCACGTTCGTGATCAAGGCCAACGCCAGCAGCAGCCTGTGGGTGGCGTTCGCCAGCGGCGAGGCCGCTTCGAACCGCCCGGAGTTGCTCGTGACGCCGTGATCGGCGTGATAAGCCGGCGCGATCGGCCGGCGCGATGGGCCGGCGACCGCCGACGCTCACGTGGCGTCCGAACGCGAGCGCGTGGGCTGCTCGCCGCGATCTCGCCCGACGTTACCGGTTACCGGGCGAGATCGCGTGGCCGCTTTTGCCGCCGCGATCGGCGACGCCCGCCGTACGTCGACGGCGTCTCGCACACCCGCACGCGTTTTTCCAACCTTCCGCACCCGCGCCGGGCCGATAGCCTGCGCGTCGGCATGGCCCAAGCAGTTCTCCTGCAACGTCGGGCGTATCCGTTCATCCCCGGCGCGGCGACGCCGCCTCGGCCCGGCATCGGGCGGGCGTGCCACCGCCGCCGGCCCGGCGACGCCGGCCGAAGAATCTCCCGCATGCGATCCCGCTCGATCCACCTTCTGGCTGGCCGTGTCCGCCATCGTCACGGCGGCGGGGAGCGCGCGACGGCGTGCCCGGTCTGCGACGGCGAGACGGGCGGGCTGCGCACGGGCATCGTCGGCGACGACCTGGCCGTGAGCCTGCTGGCGACGGTGACGCCGTTCGTCGTCGCGGGCGGCGTGGTCGCCTTCATCCACTTCGGCGGCCGCGCCGGCCGGGCGGCGCGGCGCGGGCCGCGGCCGACAACCGGGCCCGGCGAACAGCGAGACGAACATGGCGGATGAGCGTCCCACGACCGATCGCCGGCCGCTGATCTCCGCGGGCACGCTGCTGGGGATCGGCCTGGGCGGGTTCGTCGACGGAATCGTGCTGCACCAGGTGCTGCAACTCCACTCGATGCTCTCGGCCCGCCGCCCGCGCGCGACACCGTGGCGAACCTCGAGATCAACATGTTCTGGGACGGCCTGTTCCACGCGTTCACGTGGATCATGACCGCCGCCGGCATCGCCCTGCTGTTCCGCGCCGGCCGGCGGGCGGACGTGCCGTGGTCCGGGCGGACGCTCGTGGGGTCGATGGTCTTCGGGTGGGGCCTGTTCAACCTCGTCGAGGGGATCATCGATCACCACGTCCTGCACGTTCACCACGTCGTCGAACGCGTCGGCCCGTCGATCTGGGACTGGGCGTTCCTGGCCTCCGGCGTGCTGATGATCGCGGTCGGCTGGGCGCTCATCCGTGCTGCCCGCCACGACACGCTTCGACGTGGCGTTGCGCGCGGCACGCGTGATCGGCGCCGACGGGTTGCCGTCTCCGCGTTTCGGCGTAGGGGTTGTAGAGCGCATCCCCGCTGCGTGTAGCAGTCGTGACCTACAGAGCCGCGTCAGCCCGAGAAGCGACGGCGACGAGGAATTCCGCTGGGGTGGACGACGCGTGTCCGCCCGGGATCCCTCGGGTCGCTACCGCTCCCCTCGGGATGACATTGCTGGGAATGCCACGCTCGAGGGAATAACCGCTGTAACGGAACGGCTCTCCGCGACGTGCACTCGGCGAGGAATTGCGTGTGCCTCCGTGCCTCCGTGCCTCCGTGCCTCCGTGCCTCCGTGCCTCCGTGCCTCCGTCGCTCCCCATCACACCAGAATGTCCCGCACCACGTGCCCATGCACGTCCGTGAGGCGGAAGTCGCGGCCCTGCGATTTGAACGTCAGTAACTCGTGGTCGAGGCCGAGCAGGTGGAGGATCGTGGCCTGGAGGTCGTGGACGTGGACCGGGTTCTCCACGACGTGGAAGCCCATGTCGTCGGTGCGGCCGTACGTCAGGCCGGACTTGATGCCGCCGCCGGCCATCCACATCGTGAACGCCTGCGGGTGGTGGTCTCGGCCGAGGCTGCGGCCCGCCGCGGGGTTGGTCTCGACCATCGGCGTGCGCCCGAACTCGCCGCCCCAGACGACGAGCGTCTCGTCGAGCAGGCCGCGCTGCTTCAGGTCGATCACCAGCGCGGCCGACGCCTGGTCGGTCGCGCGCAGAGCTTTATGATTGCCGACCAGGTCGGAGTGGGCGTCCCACCCCTCGTGGTAGAGGTTGATGAACCGCACGCCGCGCTCGACCATCCGCCTGGCGAGGAGGCACGAGCGGGCGTAGGAAGGCTTGGCCGGGTCGTCGATGCCGTAGAGGTCGAGCGTGGCCTTGCTCTCGCCGCGGAGGTCGGTCAGTTCCGGGGCCGACGTCTGGAGGCGGTAGGCCATCTCGTAGCTGGCGATGCGCGTCGCGATCTCCGGATCGCCGTCGGCGGCGAGGCGGCGGCGGTTGAGGAGGCGACGAGGTCGAGCGAGTCGCGCTGGAGGCGGGCGTCAACCCCCGGCGGGCTGCTGACGTCGAGGATCGGGTCGCCGCCGTTGCGGAAGCGCACGCCCGAGTAGACGGTGGGCAGGAAGCCACTCGACCAGAGCGCCGCCCCGCCGCTGAGGCCCGCGCCGGTCGACATCACGATGAACGCCGGCAACTCCTGCGACGCGGCGCCGAGACCGTACGTCACCCACGACCCGATGCTGGGCCGGCCCGGCTGGCTGAAGCCGGTGTTGAGGAAGATCTGCGCCGGCGCGTGGTTGAACTGGTCGGTCTTCACCGACCGCAGGATGCACACGTCGTCCACGATCCGGCCGAGGTGCGGCAGCACGTCGGCGACGTCGGCCCCGGACTGCCCGTGGCGGCTGAACTTGAACCGCGGCCCGAGCACGGCGGCGTCGGGGCGGATGAACGCGTAGCGCTGCCCGCCGATGATCGACGCCGGCAGCGGCTTGCCCTCGAGCTTCGCCAGTTCCGGCTTCGGGTCGAACAGATCGAGGTGGCTCGGCGCCCCCGCCATGAACAGGTGAATGACCGCCTTCGCCCGCGGCGCGTGATGCGGCATCCGCGGCGACATCACCGACGGCGCGGCAGCCCCGAACGCGGCCCGCGACGCCCCGTTGCTCAGCAGCGACGCCAGCGCGATCTTTCCCACGCCCACGCCGCAGTCACGGAAGAAGTGCCGGCGGGTGATCTGCAGCAGTCGTTGCTGGGTCGGGTCCATCGTCTGTGCCTCTTACGCCTTCGTCACGCCACTTCTGCGGTTTCGGCGGCCCACCGCTTGGCATGGTCGCCGTGTCGCTCGTCGCCAACGTGCCGCGTTCAACGGGGCGGCGGCCTCACTCCCTCTCCCCCCGTACTCGGGGGGAGAGGGCAGGGGTGAGGGGCCGAACCGGAAGCCGGCGCGGCCGACGGAATCACCTTCACAGGTGCGCGTCCTGTCGATCGGCCCCTCACCCTAACCCTCTCCCCTGAGTACAGGGGAGAGGGGACAAGTCACACCGTGGCACGAGCAGCCACGTCAGGACGAATGGACTTCTCCGTTCATCCTTCCGCCTTCACCCTTCATCCTTCACCGCCCTACCCCTTCGTCACCGCCTCGTCGAGGTTCATCACCACGCGCGCCGCAGCCGTCCACGTCGCGCGCTCTACCACGTTTCCTTCCGCGCTCCCCGCCACCTTCGCGGCGTCGAGTTCCTTCTTCCCGAACCGCTCGCGCTGCGCGCGGACGAACGCCACGACCTGCGACAGTTCCTCCGCCTCCGGCGGGCGCACGAGGAAGCGGCGGAACAGCGCCGCCACCCGCGCCTCGTCCGGCTCGGCCGACTCGCCGAGCAGTTTGCCGAGCGACTGGGCGGCCTCCACGAACACCGTGTCGTTCAGCAGCGTGAGGGCTTGCAGCGGCGTGTTCGATAAATCCCGACGCGCGACGCACGCCTCGCCGGTCGGGGCGTCGAACGTGCCGTACATCGCGAACGGCGCGGTGCGCTTGGCGAATGTGTAGAGGCTGCGGCGGAAGCGGTCCTCGCCCGTGCTGGCGTTCCACTGGAACGCGCCGTAGGTCCCCTCGGTCGTCACCGACGCCGGCTGCGGCGGGAAGACGCTCGGGCCGCCGAGCTTCGCCGTCAGCAGCCCCGCCGCCGCCAGCGATGCGTCGCGGACGACCTCCGCGTCGGCGCGGAACCGCGGCCCGCGGGCGAGCAGGAGGTTCTGCGGGTCACGCGCGGCCAGATCCGTCGCCGTGCGGGACGACTGGCGGTACGTCGCGCTCGTGACGATGAGCCGGTGCAGCTTCTTCATCGACCACCCCTGCCGCTTCACGAACTCGATCGCGAGCCAGTCGAGCAGTTCGGGGTGGGTCGGCAGGTCGCCCTGGAAGCCGAAGTCCTCGGTCGTCCGCACGAGGCCGCGACCGAAGAACGCGGCCCACTGGCGGTTGACGGCGACGCGGCCGGTCAGCGGGTGCTCGCCCGACACGAGCCACCGCGCCAGCGTCAGCCGGTTGCGCGGCTGATCGGCCGGCAGCGGCGGGAGGAACGACGGCACGCCCGGCTCCACCGGCTCGGTCGGCTGGAGGAACTCGCCGCGGTTGTGCAGGTGCGTCTTGCGGCCGTGGCCGGCCGGGCGCTCGCTCAGCACGAGCGTCGTCACCGGCTGCGGCGCGGCGCGGCGGACCTTCTCGATCTCCTGCCGGGCCGATGCCAGTTCCGGCGCCGCCTCCACGAACCCGCGGAGGATCGCGTCCTTCTGCGCCGCCGTTCGCTCCCCCGCCGGGACCGCCAGCGCGCCCGCCACCTCGACCGGCAGCGCGGCCGGGTCGGCCGCGCGCCCATCGGTGGTGACCGAGACGCGGAACCGCCCCAGCGCCGGGGCGAAGTGGCGCTCGAAGAGCATCCGGAGCGTGACGTCCGCCGCGGCGCCCGCCGCTAGCGGCTTGTCGAGCGCGAAGACGGCGACGTGCGGCCGGCCCTGGCCGCCGTCGATCATCCAGCCGGTCTGCGGGTTGCCGTCGATCGCCATCGCGGCGGTGAAGTGGCCGGCGGCGAAGCTGTGGGCGGCCTTGGCGAAATTCGGCTTCGCCTCGCCGGCCGTCAGCGAGATCTCGCTCAGGCAGAAGTCGCCGGCCGGGCCCTCGTAGTAGACGAGGCCGGGCCCCCGCTTCGGCAGGCTCTCGTGCGGCAGCGCCTCGATGCGGATCGCGGTGGCGCCGGCGAGGTCGGCCGGGCGGAACGTGAGGTCGTACGTATCGCTCTTGCTGATGTCGCCGCTGGCGAGGATCGACCCGTCGTCGAGCGGCGTGAGGATCGGCGTGCTGCTCCGGGTGGCGGCCGGGCGGACGACGGTCCACTTCATCGCGCGCTTCGACTCCCGCGCCTCCCACGCCGCCAGTGCCGCGTCGAACGACGCTTTGCGCGCCACCTCGACCGGCTGCCCCACCGTCGCCGCGGGCGCGCCGAGCGACAGCCGCAGCTTCAGGATCGTGTGCCGGCGGCCGTACGCCTGGTCGAGTTTGATCGTCCAGCGGGCGCCCTTCGGCAGGTCGACTGGCTTGTCGAGGTAGAACGTGGCCGTGCGACTCGTCGCGGGCTTGCCTCCCTCGTGAATGGCCCACCCGCTCGCGGGCTTGCCATCGATCGCGCCGGCGACGTCGTAATCCGGCTGCGAGAAGTCCGCCTCGGCCCGGGCAAACTTCACCGGCCTCGCGTCCTGCGGCGCGTCCTTCGGCGCGACGGTCGCCGTGACGTCGGTCAGCACGAAGTTCCCGTGCTCCGTGCGGCCCGGGCCGCCCTTGCCGGCCTTCAGCACTTCCAGGCGCACGCGGTCGACGCTCGCCGCGTCGGAGTCGATCACGATCGTGTACGAGTCGCGGTCCGGCGCGTCGGCCGGCTTGCCGGCGATCCTGTACGCCCCGTCGCCGACGGCCTTGAACGTCGCGCCCGACGCGGCGGTGATCGTCGCGCCTGCGGCGACGGTCCACTTCGCGTCACCGACCGGCCACTTCGACGGCAGCGCCGCCGTCAGCACCTCGACGCGTTGCTCGGCCTCGCGGCGGCGCTTCGCCTCGTCCGCCGCGCTGCCGCTCCCGGCCAGTTCCAACTGCGGCTCGTCGGCGTTGTTGAGGAACGCCAGGAGGCTGAAGTATTCCTTGTGCGTGATCGGGTCGAACTTGTGGTCGTGGCACTGCGCGCAGGCGACGGTGAGGCCGAGCCAGGTCGTGCCGGTGGTGCCGATGCGGTCGACCGTCGCGTGGTAGCGGAACTCGAGCGGGTCGATGCCCACCTCCTCGTTCAGCATCGTATTGCGGTGGAACCCGGTCGCGACGCGCTGCGCCTCGGTCGCGTTCGGCAGCATGTCGCCGGCGAGTTGCTCGATCGTGAACTGGTCGAACGGCACGTCCGCGTTGAGCGCGTTGATCACCCAGTCTCGGTACGGCCAGATCGTGCGGGGGCGGTCCTTCTCGTAGCCGTTGGTGTCGGCGTAGCGGGCGAGGTCGAGCCACCGGCGGGCCCAGCGCTCGCCGTAGTGCGGGCTGGCGAGCAGGCGGTCGACGAGCTTCTCGTAGGCGTCGGGCGACGAATCATTCACGAACGCATCCGCCTCGGCCGGCGTCGGCGGCAGGCCGATCAGGTCGAGCGACAACCGGCGGACGAGCGTGTAACGATCGGCCTCGGCCGAGGGCGACAGGCCCTCCTTTTCCAGCCGGGCCAGCACGAACGCGTCGATCGCGTTGCGCGGCCAGTCCTTCTTCTGAACCGCCGGCAGCGGCGCCTGCACCGGCGCCTCAAAGGCCCAGTGCGGCTGGTAGTTCGCGCCCTCGTTCACCCACCGCCGAAGCACGTCCTTCTGCGCGTCGCTGAGCTTCACCTTCGTGGACGCGGGGGGCATGACCTCGTCGGGGTCGTGCGCGAAGACCCGGCGGATCAGTTCACTGCCGTCCGCCTTCCCCGGCACGACCGCCGCGTCGCCCGACTTCCCCGCGGCCAGCGCGCCCTCGCGCACGTCGAGCCGCAGCTTTCCCTTGCGGCCCTTGTCGTCGATGCCGTGGCACTTGAAGCAGTTCTGCGACAAAATCGGCCGCACCTCGCGGTTGAAATCGACCGCCCCGCCCGCCGCCACGGCCGCCGACGGGCGCGCGGCCGCCAGCAGCGCCAAGGCCGCCACGAGCGCCACGGGGAAGCGCCGCCAGGAGGGGGTCGCGGAACGATCGACTCGCGGGTGTTTCAACATGCCTCGATCACCTGCCGTCGGGACTGTTAGTCGCGCAGCTACCTAGGTTAGTACTTCCGCCGGGGCGGGATGTTCCCTCGATTTGGACGCCGCCCGGCCGCGGGCGTAACTGCATGGCCGGCACCCGTCCGGTTGGACGATGTGACCGTGGACTTGTCTCTACGCCTCGAAATTCGACCGAACCTGCGCCACGACGTGGTGTCGCCCGATTTTAGCCCGTCCGCGGGCGGCGACAGTGCCTTTGCTGACCGATCCGTTGCACAAAATGACCCGGCGGGCTGTCCGGGTGATCACCACGCGGGGCGCATTTTGCGTACCGCCATCGGGCACTCGTGCCTGTCATATGCAGACGGTTCCGGTGCACCCATTTAGCCGGCCCGCTTACGAGCCGCGTCCAGAGCGGATCCCTTGGGGTGTAACAGAGCGAGGACGAGGACCGCCACCCTCACCACGTGCGCCGACGGAACGAGGGTATGCAACGACCCTCCGCTCAAAGCAGTTCCTTCCAAAACGCCAGACCAGTTCCGCACACCCGGACGCGCCTCGCAAGCGAGCCGGCTTGATGGGGTGCGCGATAGCCCCGGCACGCTCTCCATCACTTCGCTACGCTCACCGGACCCGCTCGCGCCACGCCACCATCTCCTTCCGCAGCGTTGCGAGCTTCGCCGCGTGCGCAGGGTCGGCGGCGAGGTTGCGCTCCTCGCGCGGGTCCTGCTTCAGGTCGAACAGTTCGTCGTACGCGAAGTCGGGCCAGTGGATGTACTTCAGGTCGCGGCGGACGATCGCCTCGGACGCGGGGATGCGGTCCTTCGCGATGACGACGGCGTGCTCGTAGTAGAACGCGTCGCGCCAGGGTGGTGTGACGGGTTGCTCCTGGGTGTAGAGCGGGGCGAAGTCGCGGCCCTGCATGCCGGCGGGCGCGGCGACGTCGGCGGCGGCGAGGAGCGTGGGGGCGACGTCGACGTTCAGGACGAATTCGTCGCGCGTCGTGCCGCGATGGGCCTTCGGCAGGCGCGGGTCGACGACGATCAGTGGGACGCGCAGCGCCTCCTCGTAGGGGTACCACTTGTCGGCCAAGCCGCGCTCGCCGTGGAAGTAGCCGTTGTCGCTCGTGAAGACGATCAGCGTGTTGTCGAGCGTGCCGTCGGCCTCGAGCGCGTCGACGATCCGACCGGTCGCCGCGTCGACCTCGCTCACGAGGCGGTAGTACGCCCGCATCATCTGCTGGTACTTCTCGGGCGTGTCGAACCGCCAGTGCCAGCGCCGCCGCCCCTCGTTCTTCTCGGTCGCCAGGAACGGCGGCAGCGCGCGGAAGTGCGCGTCGGTCGCCGTCGGTGGGACGGGGATCTTCACGTCGGCGTAGAGCGATTCGCTCTTCGGCTGGTAGAGGAACTGCTTGGGGTTGTTGTCCTCGGCGTGGGCGGCGAAGAACGCGACGGTGAGGCAGAACGGTTCGTCCTTCGGCCGCTGTTGGAGGAACGCCAGCGCGTCGCGCTCGTTCTTCTCCGTCACGTGGACCGGCGGGTCGCCGGCCTTGCCCTTGAGGAAGTGCCGGCCGGCGTAGGCGACGCCGGAGTCGAAGCCGTCCTTGGGGAACGGGCCGCAGTGCCACTTCCCGACGTGGCCGGTCCAGTACCCCGCCTGCCGCAGCGCGCCGGGGTACGTCTGCGCCCAGGGCGTGTTGAACGCGGCGAAGCCGCGGTTGCCGTGGCGCGACATCCACTGCCCGGTGAGCAGGCTGGCCCGGCTGACGCCGCAGATCGAGGTCGTGACCCGCGCCTGCGTGAAGCGCACGCCCCGCGCCGCCAGCGCGTCGATCCGCGGCGTCTTGACGATGGGATTGCCGGCGCAGCCGAGCGTGTCCCACCGCCAGTCGTCGACGAGGAGCAGCACGATGTTCGGCCGCCCGGCGGGCGCCGCCGGGGAGTCCGCCACCTTCGCGCCGGGGGCTGCGGCCGGCGCATCCGCGGCGGCTGCCCATGACGTGAGGTGACAGAGGAGGATCAGTGCGGCGGCGCACACGGTTTGTCGGCGGACGTGTCGCATAGGGAACTCGGGATCCGAAGCGGGACCGACGCGCCCGGGCGCCCCCTCGCCTCGCGCCGTGCGAGCATTCTAAACGTTCTCGCGTAAGCCTGTCGCTTTTCGGCCCGCGGTTCCCGCGGATGCGGCTAGGCCGTTGCCATGGACTTGCGTCGGACCGATTGGGCTTCTTTCGCCACGCCGTCCGCTCCGCGATCCGGAGTGCGGGGATTCCGGACCCCGATTGCGCCCTTTCCCCCGTGATGGGTCTGCCGGCCGACGGCTAGAGTTCGCGGCGGGGGAACATTTTGACAAGGAGCATGACGATGAAGAACCGTTACCCACTGTTGGCGGCAGCCCTGACGGCGGCGATGACCCTGACCGCGTGCGAGACGGAAGAGGAGACCCGCCCCGTCACGTCGCCCCCGACCGTCCCGGCCGCCGAAACGCCGGCGACGGCGCCGGCCGACGGCGCGATGGCGGCCGAGGGCGCCGTGACGGTCGACGCGGCGACGCGCACCAAGTTCACCACGCTGATGGAGCAGGTCACGAAGCACATCAGCAACCGGGAATTCCCCGCCGCCGAGACGGGGCTGGCGGAGATGAACCAGATGCGGGACAAGCTCGACGACGCGATGAAGCGGCAGATCGATACGACCCGCGCAGCCCTGACCGCGGCCCGCACCGCCCCCGCCGCCCCCGCCGGCCCGCCGCCGGCCGGGCCGGGAGCGCGGGCCGAGCCGGGACGAAACGACGGCCGCGCCACGGGCGCGGCTTAACCCCTTTGCCTTCTTATCGGACCAGACCTTTCGATTTGTGCTGCTTATCGTGTCGGTGGCGAGCTACAGCGTGATGCTTTATTTCTACATGTACTTCAGTGCAGATGCGATTAGGCAGCAAAGGGACCGGAACTGGACACAGATTGAACAGTGCCTCGCGCAAGCTGGCAGTTCGCCAGATGGAATACTCG
>JAUJNJ010000002.1 GCA_030448225.1 Phycisphaerae bacterium | reverse complement strand
TCACTCGGTCTCCGCAGCCGCGCTCGAAGCGGGTGTGGGCTGCATTACCGCGGGCGTGCCGGCGGAGACGTCGAAGCAGATGAACTCCTGGTCCCCCTTCGCGTAGAGCCGGCCGCCGTAGAGCAGGGGGGTGGCCCAGACGTAGCGGCCGTCGAGCACCTGAGCCTGGCTCAGCAGCGTCGCGCCGTCCGGGGTGGCGCGGGCGAGCGACAGTTTCCCGCGTTCGCTGAGCGTGACGAGGCGCTCGCCCGTGCGGACGAACGACCCGCCGTTGCCGAGGCGCAGGCGCTTGTCCTTCGCCCGCCAGCGGATCGCGCCGTCGGGCCAGCTCATGCACGTGAGCGTTCCCTCGCTGTTGGCGTAGAGGAAATCGCCGTCGAGGATCGTGGGCTGGAAGCGGCTCTCGATGTTCGTGTTCTTCCAGAGCGCCGTCACGCCCGACGCCGTGACGCGGAGCATCGTGCACCCCTGCCCGTAGGCGCTGGTGACGAACAGGTGGCCGTCGCGGTAGACCGGCGTGCTGCCGTTGACGTTGTAGCCGGTCGGCCAGCGGTGGCTCCAGCGCGTCTCGCCGGTGGCCGGGTCCATGCCGACGACGGCCTCGCCGCCGAAGACGACGAGTTGGCGCGTTCCTTCGACGTCGATCAGGATCGGGTGGGCGTACCCGCCCGCGCCGACCGCCTGCGACTTCCACGCGACCGAGCCGTCGGCCTTGCGCACGGCGACGGCGATCGGCCCGCCGACGCCGGCCTGCACGTAGACGAGGTCGCCGTCGACGAGCGGGGTGGAGGCGTTGCCCCACCCGGGGTTCTTCGTCCGCGCCTCGCGGGTGACGCTCGTCGTCCACCGCGGCAGGCCGGAGTCGAGGTCGCGGCAGACGAGGTTGCCGGTGGCGCCGAACGTGTAGATCTGGCCGCCGTCGATGGCGGGGGTGGCGCGGGTGCCGGGGTAGGAACTGTCCCACCCGCCGCGCTGATCGCGGCTCCAGCGGATCTTGCCGCTGGCGGCGTCGAAAGCGGTGAGCGTCTCGGCGCCGTCGTTGAGCGTGAACAGGTAGACCACGCCGCCCGCCGCCACGGGGCTGGCGAAGCCGACGCCGACCTCCGCCGACCAGAGCGGCGGCGGGCCGCCGTCGGGCCAGCGGTCGGCCAGGTTCGTCTCCCGGCTGATGCCGTCGCCGCGCGGCCCGAGCCACCGCGGCCAGTCCTCGGCGACGGCGGGGAGCGACACGGGCCCGTCGTAGGTCACGCGCTCGGCGATGCGCGTCCGCGGCGCCCCGCCGCACCCGCCGAACGTCAGCCAGACCATCAGCCCGGCGGCGCCGAGCAGGACCATCGTCAACACCGGTACGAGTCGTTTCATCGCGTGCTCCCGCCGCGCGTGCGCGCCCGGACGTGCCGATCGAGCCGCCGAAGTCGTCGCGCGACCGCGCGACGCGGCGGCAGATTCTATGGCCAGCCAACGCCGCGGGGGCGACTTCAACCGGCGCTCCGCCGGGGGGGATGAAGGAACACGGCGCCTGCAGCGCGGCGCATAACGCGAGGCAGGCTACGCGGGACAAGGGACGAAAGACTGGGACGAACCCTGTGCAAAGAGCGACGAGCGATGTGCGACTGTGCGACGCGCGGCAGCCTACGCGGGACGAGCGACGCGATGTGCGCGATGTGCAGAACGACGCGGCCCGAACGCAGCGGCGCGGCGCGATGGGTCGGCTCGAGTTAAGTCGGGATCGGTGTGTCCCGTCGGGTCAAGATTGGAACGGGCGTCGCGTGGGGGAAACGCGAAATGACGTGACGCGGGGGTGCCCGCCGACGGCGACGCAGCAAGTACGCTCCACCCACGATCGGCCGCCGAGAGTCGCTTCGCGACTTCGCGATTTCCCCGGCGCCCGTCACTTCTTCGTCGGCTTCGCCTTCGGCAGGTCCCCCAGCGCCGCGTCGACGCTGTCGTGGATCTCGAAGACCTCGTTCAGCCGCGCGCGGCGGAACACCTCGGCGAGCAACGGCTGAAGCGCGGCGACGCGCACCTTGCCGCCGCACTTCTCGACGCCGCGCATGAACGTGACGAGCGTGCCCATCCCCATGCTGGAGATGAACGTCAGGCCCGACATGTCGAGCACCGCGAGTTGCGGCTTGAGCTCGCAGATGTGCGACAGCTCCTTCTGCAACAGCGCGATCGTGGCCATCCCCGCGTCGCCCTTCAGCGAGACGAGCAGGGCCTTGCCCTTGCGCTTCGATTCGACTTTGACGCTGCCCGGCACGGTTCACCTCAACAGCCCGTCGCCGCCTCTCGCCGCCTCCCCGCGGGGCCGGCGAGAGGTTCCCGCGGAAGAATACCGGCGCGTCGGCCGGTTGCAACCGCCCGCACGTGCCGCGCGCCCCGCAGCGCGGCGATGGCCGCGTCCGCGGCCGCGCCGCCCGCGATTGCATCGGCGCATCCGGCTATGACGTCGACACTATTTTCTTAGCGCGAGTGTCCCGTGTGCGCACGCACGGCGGGCGGTCGACGACACGTCTCGCGTGCCGCTCAGGGGTTGACGAAGCACGCCTCGGGTGCGGGCGCGCGGTCGATCACGCCGAGCTCCACGAGCTGGCGGCCGAGCGTCTCCCAGCGGTCGCGCGTCATCGTGCCGAGTCGTTCGCCGCGGGCCTCGGCGGTCTCGATGAGCGGGGCCTGCGCCTTGGCGCCCTCGGCGAACGTCTGCGGGTCCATGTCCTTGTTGAGCGCGGCCATGGCCGCGTTGGCGGCGGCGGGGTCGTCGAGGTAGGCGCGCCACCCCTCGCGGCAGGCGTCGGCCATCGCCTTGGCCAGCGCGGGGTCCGACCGCACCGTCTCGCCGCGGGCGATGACGACGGCGGTGTACGGGTTGTAGCCGGCGTCGGCGATGAGGAACGTCTGCGGGTCGGCGCCCTGCCGCCGGGCGAGGATCGGCTCGCTCGTGACGAAGCACTGCTGCGAGTAGTCCGGCTTGGCGAGGAACGCGGCGATGCCGCCGGAGTAGCCGGTGAGCTTCACCGGGCTCGCGCCGTACTTGGCGGTGAGGAACTTCAGCCACGTGTTGTTCTCGGCCGCGAGCGTGCCGCCGTTCCGGAAGACGTCGCCGATCTCGCGGAAGCCGCGCGCCCGGTGCGCCATGATCCCCTGCGGGAACGTCTGGTAGACGGTGAAGAGCGCGACGACGTCGGCGCCGGCCGCGCGGGCGATGAGCACCTGGTCGGCGGCGGTCGTGGCGAAGTCGGTCTTGCCGCGGTCGACGAGCTGCCACGTCGGCGCGCCCTCGCCCGCGCTGCGGAGGTCGACGTCGAGCCCGCGCCGCTGAAACGCGCCGCCGAGCTTGGCCGCGTAGAACCCGCCGAACTCCGGCTCCGGCTTCCAGTCGAGCGTCAGCCGCACCGCCCGCACCGCCACGGGCGCCGACGACGGCGCGGTGGATGTTGCCGACGTGGCCGCCACTGGAGCCGCGGACGGCTCGCTCTCGCTCTCATCGGTGCAACCCGTTACCACCGAGGCAAGGACACTCGCGAGTAACAGCAACATCCTGACAATCAGCAGTTGGGGTCGCATGGCCGGAAGCGTAGCGGCCCGCGGGCGGCCGGGGAAGTGGCCGGAACGGCACGCGTCGCCGGAATCGTTCCCGGACGGGGCGTTGGCGACCATGTCGCTGAACTGGGATGTGAGCGCGTCCGGCCGTGCATTCCGCGGCGCCTGATGTTCTCGGCATGCGAGACGCGTGCGCGAGGGTCTCCGTGGATGCAGCCCCGTTGCTCCCGAAGGTCCGGCTGCCGTTCCCCCCCCGGGACCTGAGCGTTCCGATTCGCAGCGGTCGCTCAACGCCCCTCGCGCTCCGACGCGTGCCAGCGGCGGAGGAGCAGGCGGCTCGCGAGGTTGACGGCGGCGAACATGGCCAGGCCGAGCAGCGACGCGAGCAGCACGGCGGCGAACACGCGGTCGGTCCGGCCGTTCTTCCTCGCGCCGACGATCTTCACGCCGAGCCCCTCGTCCTCGCCGAGCAGGCCGACGAAGAACTCGCCGACGACCGTGCCGATCACCGCCAGCCCCGCCGCGACGCGCAGCCCGGTGAAGAGGCTCGGCAGCGCCCGACGGGAGCCGCAGCTTCCACAGGGCGGCGGCGGGGCGGGCGCGTAGAGGCGGAACAGGTCCGCGAGGTTCGGGTCGGTCGACAGCAGCCCGGTGAGCGTGTTGGCGATGACGGGGAAGACCGACACGACGAACGCGCACGTCGCGACCGACGTCAGCCCGGCGTCGAACCAGATCACCAGCAGCGCGCGACCGCGACGATCGGCACCGTCTGGAAGAACAGCGCGTACGGGTAGAACGCCCGGCGGACGAGCGGCGACGCCGCCAGCCCGATCGCCGCCGCCGCCGAGCACCGCGCTGGCCGCGAAGCCGAGGAGGGCGGCGGTCGTCGTGACCGCGAGCGACGACAGCAGGTCGGCCCGCTCGCGCACGAGCGTGCCGAGCACCGCCGACGGCTTGGGCAGCAGGTACGCCGGCACGTCGCGCAGCGCACGTACGCCTCGAGCGACGCGACGGCCGCGGCGAACACCACCAGCGGCGGCAGGACGCGGGCCAGCAGTCGCGGGCGGGCGCCGGGCGTCACGCGCCGCCCCGCTCGAGCCGCGTCGTACAGGACGCGCGTCTCCCGCGCGAACGCCGCCGTCGCCCGCAAACTGCCGGGGCGCGACGCGGGCAGGTCGATCCGCCGGTCCTCGACGATCCGGCCCGGTCGCGTGGACAGCACGACCGCCCGCCGCGCGAGGAACGCCGCCTCGGCGGTGGAGTGGGTGACGAACAGCACGGTCATGCGGCGGCGGTCCCACAGCGCGCGCAGCTGCTCGTCGAGGCGCTGCCGCGTGATCTCGTCGAGCGCGCGAACGGCTCGTCGAGCAGCAGGAGCCGGGGCGACGTGACGAGCGCGCGCCGCGAGAGTGAGACGCGCATCCGCATCCCGCCGGACAGTTCGTTGGGGTACCGCGTGATTGCGTCGGAGAGACCGACCTGCTCGATCGCGTCGCGCGCGCGTCCGCCCGCCGCGCGGCGGGCACGCCGGCCAGTTCCAGCGGGAGCTCCACGTTGCGCGCACGTCGCGCCACGGGAGCAGGTGGGCGTCCTGGAAGACGTAGGCGACGTCGCTCGCGCGGCCGGTGGCGGGGGCGGCGGCGGCGGGCGGGCGCACCTCCACGCTGCCCGCCTGCGACGCGTCGAGCCCCGCGATCAGCGCAGGAGCGTCGACTTGCCCGAACCGGATGGGGCCGAGGATCGAGACGAAGTCGCCCGCCTCCACGTCGAGAGAGAAGTCGTCGAGCGTCACGACGTCCGGCGGGAACACCCGGCGCACGCCGCGGAGCGTGACGCGGGCCGCCGGCGGGCGGGGCGTGTGGGGCGGCCGTCGTGCTGGACATGTGCCGACATCTTTGCCGCGGCCGGGGCCGCAAGCAAACGGATCGCTGTCGCGCCCTTCGTGAGGCGGGGCGTTCCACCGATCACGCGCGGACGCGTGCTCGATACGCGAGTGGTGCACCATCCGCGTGCCTGCGACCCGCGATCCCCCGGCGTGGCTCTAGCCGGGTCCGGCATCCTCGCGCTCGGATCGGGCGCGGGCGCCGTCGCGGTCGTAGAGGCCTTGCCAAGCGTCCTTCAACTCGTCGACGTTCTCCGACAACTTGCTGAGGAGTCCCAGCACCTTCTGTTCGTCACCCTGCCGCTCGGCGGCGAGCGCCGGTGATTCGGACAAGCCCGCGCGCGGCGCGCGCGAGGGGCCGGCGTCGCTCCGTCCGGCATCCTGGCGCGCGTTGCGGCGCCGGGATGAGCCTGCGCGCCGCGCCGCCCGTCGCGCTCGACGTCGTCGGCCTCCCACGTCTCGCGCTCCCGGCGGCCCACGCGTGCCGCACGGATCGCGGCGGCTCTCGCCATGCGCACCGCCGAGCGGCGGCCATCGCTTGCACCGTCGGTGATCAGTTCGACTTGCGGGGGCGCGCGTGAAACGGCGCGTCAACGGGTCCATCATTCGGCGCGACGTCGCCGCCCCCGGCCGAGTCGGCGGTGAAGCCGGCGGCCGGCCGCGAATGACGCCGGTCGCTCGCCGCGTCGGCCGGCGCGTCGGCCGCGGAGGAAGCATGTGACGTGGACAGCGCGCCTCCGCATCGGACGCGGCTGTCAGATCCTGGATCTCGACCGCGCGCTCGACCACCAGCACGACCCCGGTCGCTTCGGCCGAGTGCGCCGTGCGGTTCGTCTCCGCCAGCGGCGCCGGTGTTGCGGCCGCCTGGACGTCGTCCTCGCCTCGGTCCCAGACGCGCATGTACGGCTCGTCGCTCTCGGTGGCGTCCGCCGCGCCCGCATCGGTGCGGACATCGTGTTCCATCGCACCGCCACCGGCCCCATCGCCGTCGATCCGGTCAGCGGCGCCGATCGCCTCAGCGTCGTGCACCGTCGCAGTGTCGTGGACCGTCTCACCCTCGTGCACCGTCACAGCGTCGTCCACCGTCGCAGCGTCGTGAAGCGTCGTAGCGTCGTGAAGCGTCGCAACGTCGTACACCGTCTCAGCATCGTGAAGCGGCAGCGGCCCCAACTTCCTTCGCAGCGGCGTCGGGCGCGTCGGCGTCGGCGGATTCAGCGACGTTCGGAAGAAGGTCGTCGCGGCGAATGAGGTCGTGTGCGGCTACCGATGCGGTCGGGGCGACCGCCAGAGCCGGGTTCATCGGTTCCGACGCGACGGCGTCCCCGCCGGGCGTGACCGGTTCTTCTTCGGAAGTTACCGGCTCGTCGATTGAAACCGTGTAGACCTCGTCGGCTTCCGTCACGAGCTTGATGGCCGGTTGCCCGGCGATCGCCGATTCGCCTGCGGCGGTTTTTGCGACGTCGGATGTCGCGACGGGTTCAGCGTCGGTATCGGGTTCGATCTGGATCCGTTCGTCCAGCAGATCGTCGGCTGCCTCCGACGTCTCGTCTGCCGCCGAAACCTGCGACGGCTCATCATCGAGAGACACATGGTCCCCGGCCGACTGCTCCTGTTGATCGTTCCCGTCGACTTCGGCGAGCGCGATCGCGTCCGCCTCTTCCGCGACGCTCGCGATCGGGGCCTGGGCCGCGGCCGCCGCGTCGTCGGCAAAGGCGTCGGCGCCGGGGCCAACGTCGGCATCGGCCGCGATCGTTTCGTAGCGGAGAATGGCGATGCCGACGCGGATCTCGTCGCCGGGGCGCGCGCGCCTCCTCGCGGACGCGCCCGGCCGTTGAGGAACGTGCCGCGGTCGGAGTTCAGGTCGCGGACGAAGTGGCGGCCGTCGCGGCGGAAGACGACGGCGTGGACCGGCGAGACGCCGAAGCCGCTCATGGCGGCGTCGCAACCGGCGCGCGTGCCGATCAGGAACGTGCGCGCGCCAGGGCAGCGGGTCGGCCGACCCTTCGAGCAGGAGCCGCGCGGGCTGGCGCGTCGGCGTCGTCGTCGCCGGGCGACGCAGTGTCGCCGTCGCCGCCGCCCGCACCGAGGGCGAAGTCGTCGCCGTGGCCGCCGCTGTCGTCGCTGCGGTCCGGGGCGTCGATTCCGGGAAGCCGGACTCGCAGCGGAAGCTGAGGGGTCCGATGCGGAGCACGTCCTCGGCGAGCAGCATCGACTCGTCCACCGCTTCGCCGTTGCGGTAGACGCCGTTGCGGCTCGCCAGGTCGCGCACATAGACGCCGTCGCCGTCGTTGACGAGCAGCGCGTGCGCGCGGCTGATCTCGCGCGACGGCAGCGGGAGGTGCACGCTGCGCGCCGCGCGCCGGCCACGCAGACCGGGCGGTTCAACACGATCGAGCCGGCGCCCAGCTCGTGATCGAGTGATTTGAGGATCGGCCACTCCCTCGCTTCCGCGTGCAGGTCTTCGTCCATGCCGGCACCGCCCGAGCAAAGCCCGAGCCAGCCACGACCGGTGTCGCGGGTCTCGTCAGGAGGTTTCGCGCGGGCGCGTTCGTGATGATTCGGATCGCTCCACCACCAATGTGGCGGCCGTCGCGAAACGAGAACGTTACCTGCGTGAGGACGGTCACGGATTGACGTCTCGCCCGGACCCAGACGTGGCGTGCGCTGGTGAGGACGAGAAGGCGGGCGAAGGTGCGATCAACTTCATGTAGCGGACGAGCACCCATCACTCACTGCAAATGGATAGACCATTCGCTTCACCGCGCGGTCGGCCGCCGCGGAGCGAAGGCGGCAGAATGTGCGCGTCGCCTTCACCGCGTCCTCATCCCGTTCAGGCAGAGAATTTCGCGGCACGGGCGGGAAACACTTTGTGGGAGACAGTGGCACCTGCGGCGATCTGCGCCAGTCGTGCCTTTTGTCGTATGCGTGTCGCGGGCGGGGCGACGGCCGGCGAGTCGACGCTGCGTCAGCGTGGTCGTCGCCCGTGCGTCAGCCGCGGCAGCCGCCGTGGGGCTGACCTTCGGTCGTGGGGATCTCGCCGGTTTCCATCAGGCGTTTGAAGCGCGCAGGTCCTCGCGCACCTGGATCGTCGGCTCCTCGCCGAGCATGTAGGCGAGCCAGGATCCGACGCGGCCGGCGGGCGGGATGTAGTCCATCACGACCTTCACCTCCGTGCCGCGGCCCTCGGTCCCCGGCGCGAAGCGGACCGATCCGGCGTTGTCGACGTCGGCGTTCGCCAATGACCGCCAGGCGATTAGCGCGTTGGGCTCGTCGTTGATGATCTCCGCGTCCCACTCCACCACGGTCCCGACCGGACCCTTAGCGACCCAGTGCGACCGCTTGTCGTCGATCACCTTCACCGACTCCAGGTGCTCCATGAACTTCGGCAGGTTTTCGAAGTTCCGCCAGAACGAATACAGGTCCCAAGGCGTGCGGTTGACCGAGAAACATTCCTCGAGGTGGATGCCGCGCTTGAAGTACTCCTGCGGCTGGGCCGGTTCCGCCGGGCCGGCGGTGTTCACGCCGAGCGCGCGGTACACGTTGCACTGCCCGCTCACGCCCCGGTAAACGAGCGCCCCACCCGCCGCGGCCATGAGCAGCCCCGGGATCGAGCGGGCGCGCAGCCCCAGCAGCGTCAGCGCGCCGCCCGCGACGGCGGAGATGATGCGCTCGCTTTCGCCGACGTTCGTCTCCGAACCACCCGTCTGGCCGGCGTCGGCTGGATTCGTCGCGCCAAGGGTTTCGCCGGGCCTGGTCGAGGGGGACAGGATCATCGGGAGCCTCCAAGTGTTCCGAACGCGGCCGCAAGTGCTTGGCAGCAACCGGCGACAGCGATAGTCGCCGTCATCGGGCAAACGAGGTGCCATCGAGCCGGGTCAGGTGCCGAACGGACGGGCATGTCAGGGTCCAACATGTAACGGCAATTGTTCACCGGACGGCGCCGGTTAAGGGCGGAGCGGTACAGCACGGCAGGGGGTGGTCAGGCGGGCTGAACTGCGAAAAGTACCCGGCGAGGCGTGGCTAAATGGCGGGGGGACACAGCGGCACATGCCCGATCGTTCATCCGCGTCATGATGGCGAATGTCGCGACCAAACAAAGCCGAGCGTCGGCCGCACCTGAGTTAGCACGCTGTTTGCAAGAGGGGTTCTCCGGTGGTGGAGGGACGGGAGAAGCGGAGTGTGGTTGTGGCGGTTCCGAAGGAAAAGCCCATGCGTTCAGACGGTCATACAGCCGGAAGTTTTGAAACCATCGGCCTTTCGCCGATGCCGATGAGGCCCGACAATCGTGACGGCCTCTCGGCGTTGAACCCCGTCGCGCCCCGTCATTCTGACCTGCCGTTCCCAACGATCCTCGCGGAGAATCGGGAATTGGCCGCGGAAGTTCTGAGGCTGCGGGCCGAGCGGGATCGGGCGAACGAGCAGCTCAGCCGCATCATGGACGTGCTCGGTTGCAAGTCGTCGGACCGCATCGTGCACGACATCCGGAACGTCATGAACGAGCGCGAGTTGTTCCGCTCGCTCGCCGACTTTGACTGATGCCGGGCAACGCGATTCCTCTTCTTCATCTTCGAAAAGCATAGGCTCGGCCGGAGGTCTTCATGACGCCCGGCCGAGTCTTTTCTATTTACGTGGCGGCCGCGCGGGGTGCGCCGCCCGTCATGGCGGATCGTGCAGTTGCGGTGTCCGGCCGCGGGCTGGAGGGGGACCGGTATGCCGCGGGAGAGGGAAGCTTCTCTCGCTGGCCGGACGCGGGTCGGGCGGTGTCGCTCATCGAGCAGGAAACGGTCGACGACGTTCTGGCCGAGCACGGCTTGGACCTGGCCGCCGGCCTGCACCGCCGGAACATCGTCACCGCCGGGATTCGCCTCGCCGACCTCAACGGCCGACGCTTTCGCATCGGAGACGCGCTGTTCCGCGGCGCCCGGCTCTGCGCGCCGTGTAAGTACCTGGAGCGACTCGTCGGGCCCGGCACGTTCCACGCCCTTCGTGGTCGCGGCGGGCTGCGCGCGGACGTCTGGGAGTCGGGAATGGTGGCCGTCGGCGACGCGATCACGCCGCTCGACGATCGCGCCACGAGGCACGGGCGGACGACGTGACGCCGTGGGATCCGATCAACATACGCGGGTCCGAACAAGCCGTCCTCAGCAGCGCAAGACGCAGGCTTCCGTGATTGATCCGGTCTCGGTGGCACTTCTTTCGAGTGGCCGTGCGAGCTCAACCGGCTACCATATTTTGACATGGCCGCCCCCTCCGCTTCATCGCCGAACGTCACGCGCGCCGGCGCCCCGTACTGCGGCAAGTGTGGCTACGACCTTACGGGCCTCACCGAATCCGCCAGGTGTCCCGAGTGCGGCCGCCCGATGGTGGACGTGCTGATGCGCGCGGGATGCCGGCGATGAACAACGGGCGGCGGTTTCGCTCGGAGGCGGTGCTGTTCGGCCTGCCGGTGATCGACGTCGCGCTCGGGCCGCGGGACGGGGAGATGCGCGGCAAGGCCCGCGGCATCATCGCGATCGGCGACGTCGCGGTGGGCGGCGTCGCGATCGGGGGCTGCGGTCGGCGTCGTCGCCCTAGGCGGCGTTGCGGCCGGCGCGTTCGCCATCGGGGGGATGGCGGTCGGCCTCGTCGCCGCCACCGGCGGCATGGCGGTCGGGGGCATGGCGGCGGGCGGGGGCGCTGTCGGCGTCTTGGCCAGCGGCGGCGGGGCGGCGGGCATCTACGCCCAGGGCGGGGACGCGTTCGACGCCTATACCCGCGACGCACTCACCCCGCGCGGGCCCGGGGCCGTCGATCCGCTCGCAGGGCTCACGTGGTTCTTTGGGCCGTGGCCGCCCGACGCCTCTTCGTCGTACGTGCCGATGCTGGTCGTGCTCGGGCTGAGCGTTCTGGCCGGCTTGGCGATTGCCATTCCCGCCCTCGTTCGTCACCGCAGCGCCGGAAGTATGCAGACGTTCGCGCGGCCCCCGACGGGCCTGCTGAAGCGGCGGAACCGTAAGCGGCGACGGAGCCTCGTGCGCGGGACGATGGGATTCTCGTCCGCTGTGCCGTAGAGCTTCGGGTAACCAAACGAACGGTGAGTTACTCCCACGCCGGCCGGTCAGCGCCGACGTCGCCGCCGCCCTGCCAGTAGGGCGCCCACGCGAGGGCGACGAGGCGGACCTTGATGTCGGTCTTCTTCGGCCGCAGCGGGACGCGTTCGAGTGTCTCGGTCGCTGCGTCGTATCGGTCGGCGGCCACCTCGATGTCGGCGGCGGAGCGTGCGTCGAGGTCGACGGCCTGCTGCCGCAGGGCCTGAACGTTCTGCTCGGCCCGCGCGACGTCCTGCGACTCCTGATAACTGCGGTTCGCGCCGCGGGCCGCCGTGGTGGCCTTGCCGATCGTGCCCCTGCTCATGGCCTTGCGGCCGAAGAGCGCGCCGAGCACGGTCGCACCGACGGACATCGCCGTCGACCACTTCGCCGACGCCGCCTGCTGTTCCTGCGCCTGCCGCGCCAGTTCCGCCTTGCGGATGCGTTCCCCGATCGCCGCGAGCTTCGGGCCGTACTTCTGCCGCAACTTCTCGACCGCCTCGTCCCGCGCGCGCGCGACGCCTGCGCGAGGCGGGCGCGAAAGTCGCGTTCGCTCTCGCCGGGGCGGCTCGCCAGGCCGAGCGCGTCGCTGCGGAGCAAGTCGACGCGCGACGTGCGGTACAGCGCGCGTCGACCAGCGACGACTTCCAAGCGGCGTAGCTCTTCGCCTGCGACGCCGCCGGCGGGACCGGCGCGAACGTGGCGCCGTCGGCCGGCTGCGGGTCGAGATCCGCCTCCGGCACGTCGAGCGGGGCGGCCGTCGCCCAGTCGACCCCCGTCGGGCCGTCGTCCACCTCCGCCAGCCGCGCGCGCGATGCTCGTGGCTGGCGCCGCTCTTGGCGTCGGAGAAGTAGACCTGCGCGGCCCCGAGCACGGCCGGGCGGTAGACGAGCGTCGCGCCGCCCGGACGGGGCGAACGCACCGGCAGGAAGACCTGCGGCACGCCCGGCGGGAGCACCGGCCGCGCGGCGGCGGCGGACGCGGCCGGCGACGCGGCGGCCCGTAAGGCGCTCCGCTCACCCCCCGCCGGAGCGGCCGCGGCGCCCGCAGCCTTGCGCGGCGCCATGAGCTGCTTGATCTGCGAGCGCGTCAGCGGGCCGCGGAGGTAGGACATCACCCACCGCGTCTCGAACAGCACCGGCTCGTCCTCGTGCACGTTGTTCATCAGGAACACGCGGTTCCCGAGCGACGACAGCAGCGTCTCCATCTCGCGCCGCTCGAACGGCGACGACGCGGACGCGGCCGCGCCTTCGAGGCCGTCGAGCACGCGGAGCTTGTCGCGCTCGGTCTGGAGCCGGCCGATGAACCACGTGCCGCAGTTCGACAACGCCTTGTAGTCGAGGTCGACCGGGTTCTGCGTCGCGAGCACCACGCCCACGCCGAACGCGCGCGCCTGCTTCAGCAGCGTGAGCATCGGGCGCTTGCTCGGCGGGTTGGCGGTGGGGGGGAGGTAGCCGAAGATCTCGTCCATGTAGAGGATCGCGCGGAGGCTGGTCGTGCCGGGCTGGCTGCGCGTCCACGCGAGGACGTGGTTCAGCAGCAGCGACACGAAGAACATGCGCTCGGCATCCGACAGGTGCGCGATCGAGAAGATGCTCACCCGCGGCTTGCCGGCAGGCGTGTGGAGGAACGCGGCGACGTCGAGCGGCTCGCCGCTCGTCCAGCTTTCGAAGCCGGGGGCGGCGATGACGTTGTTCAGCCGCATCGCCAGTTCGAACCGCTCCTTCCGCGGGTAAAATGCTTCGAGGTCGAGCACGCCGACGCGCTGCACCGGCGGGTCCTGCACCTGCTGAATGAGCCCGGCGAGGTCGACGTCCCGCCCCGCGTTCCACGCCGCCGCGATGATCGTCGAGAGCAGGATGTGCTCGCGCGATTGCAGCGGCTCGGCGTCGATGCCGGCGAGGCCGAGCAACCCGGTGACGCCGGTCGCGACCTGCTCGCGCAGCAGTTCCGCGTCCTCCATCACCGCGTCGCCGGGCCGGGCGAACGACCTCAGGATCGACACGGGGATGCCGGCCGTGCTGCCCGGCGTGTAGACGGCGAAGTCGGCCGACTCGCGGAGCTTGCGGATCCGGTCGCCGCTCTGGCCCCACGTGGCCAGGCCTTTCTCCCAGAGGTCCGCCTGCTGCTGCGCGAACGCGGGAACGTCGATCCCCTTGCGAGCCGCGTCGTCGGCGTTCACCCACGGCTCGAAGTCGGCGGCCTTCAGGTCCGGGAACGTGAGCAGGAGGTTAGACAGGTCCCCCTTCGGGTCGATGAGGATCGCCGGCACGCCGTCGATCGCCGCCTCTTCGAGGAGGCCGAGGCAGAGCCCCGTCTTGCCGCTGCCGGTCATGCCGACACAGACGGCGTGGGTGACGAGGTCCTTGGAGTCGTAGAGGAGCGGGGCGTCGATCGGCTTGCGGGTGTTCGGGTCCAGGGCACGCCCGAGGTAGAAGGCGCCGAGTTTTTCGAAGTCGGTGAGCATCGCCGCATTCTACAGCCGCTCGCGGCTTAGCGCTCCCGCCGGTCGTGCGGGTAACGCCCGGCGGCGCGGAGGATCTTCACGTAGGGGGAGTTCATGCTGTGACCCTCGTGCAGGGGCCAGTTGTCGTAGGGCGTGACGAAGTCCCACTTCTGGATCGGGAGGCGGTAGGGGAGCGGGTTGTTCTCGACGTACCTGATTGTGCGCCAGATCTCGTCCGGGTGGTCGAGGAAGACTTTCCATCCGCTGCGGCACCAGGTGGGGTGGTCGGGGGTGCGGTGGGCGGCAGCGCTAAGCCGCAAGCGGCTGAATTGCTGTAGGTTCTCGATCATCGTCTCCGCCTCATGTCTGTGCTTGCGGAGGATGACGTGGACGTGGTCGGGGAGGATTGCGCAGGCGTAGCAGGTATAGTCGAAGGCGCGGATGGCGTCGGAGAATCCGCAAGCGACCGTCGCACGCTGCACGTCGTCTGTGAGGTCGACCAACGGATGTTTGAGGACGTCGGCAGCCTGCGCGTAGAAGGCGCGGATGTCGCGGGAGGCGGGTTGGACCTTCTTCCGCCCGTAGTGGAGGTCGCCTAGGGGCTTGAGCAGGTCGCGGCGGATGGTGGTGGAGCAACTGCCCCGGGGGTCGTTGGGGAGCCACCAGCCGTAGAGCGTCCAGATGAGGTGGTGCGCAATGACGATGGGCAGCGACATGTGTCGCTGCCCATCGTGCAAGATTTGGCGCTAAGCCGCAAGCGGCTAGAGCACGCCCGCCATGCCCGTCTCAATGGGGGTCGAGACGTACTCCCGCGGGTCGGTGATCTTTCCGGTGAGCGCGCTCGCGGCAACGGTTAGGGGCGATGCCAAATACACCGCGCTCTTCGTGCTGCCCATGCGGCCGGGGAAGTTGCGGTTGGTCGTGCTGATGCACACCTCCGAGCCGTTGAGGCGGCCGAACGTGTCGGCGGGGCCGCCGAGGCACGCGCTGCACCCGCTGGCGCCGACGAGGCACCCGGCGTCGACGAGGATGTCCTCGATGCTCTTCTCGTTCGCGTCCTTCGGCACGCCGCGCAGGTTCAGCCGCCGCATGTCGGCGTGCACCTCGGTGGAGCCGGGGACGACGAACGTCTTCATCTTCACGCGGTTCCCCTTCAGGATGCTCGCCGCCATGATCATGTCGGTAATCTTGCCGCCGGTGCACGACCCGATGTACGCGCGGTCGAGCTTGACCTCGCGGCAGTTGTGGGCCGTGTCCTTGTTGTCGGGGCTGTGCGGCTTGGCGACCATCGGCTCCATCGTCGCCAGGTCGTACTCGTACGAGCTGAAGTAGGTCGCGTCGCGGTCGTCGGTGAAGACCTCGTAGTCCGGGCGGTTGGTGCGGGCGCGGACGTACTGGAGCGTCTTCTCGTCGACGTCGCAGATGCCGCTCTTGCCGCCGGCCTCGATCGCCATGTTCGTGAGCGTCATGCGGTCCTCGAGCGTGAGGCTGCTGACGCCCTGGCCGGCGAAGTACATCGCGCGGTAGGTCGCGCGCCGTCGACGCCGATGTCGCCGATGACCGCCAGGATCAAATCCTTCGCCGTCAGGTACGGCGGGATCTGCCCGTGGAACGTGAACTTCATCGTCGGCGGCACCTTCAGCCAGGTGCGGCCGGTGCCGAGCGTGAACGCCGCGTCGGAGTTGCCGACGCCCGTCGCGAGTTGCCCGAACGCGCCGGCCGTGCAGGTGTGGCTGTCGGTGCCGAGCATGATCTCGCCCGGCCGCACGTGCCCTTCCTCCGGCGGCAGCAGTGGCAGACGCCCTTGTAATTCGTCTTGGTGGGGTCTTTATAGGGGCTGGGCATCAACGGCTCGAGCGTGACGAACTCGGGGTCGTAATAGTAGCGCAGGCCCTGTTCCTTCACGAAGTCGCGCAGCGTCTGCACGTTGCGGTGACACTTCTGGTCGGCCGTGAAGATGTAGTGGTCGGGGATGATGACGACGCGGTCCTTGTCCCAGACCTTGGCGTCGCGGCCGAACTTCTCGTGGAAGATGCCGATCGTGCCGGGGCCGCAGACGTCGTGCGTCATGAGAATGTCCACGTCCACCCAGACGTTCTCGTCGGGCGACACGTGGGACTTGCCGGCGTGCTTGGCAAGGATCTTCTCGGTCATCGTCATGCCGGGCATTCGAATCACACTCCAGTCCTGTGGGGGCGGAAAACAGCAGTACGACTATAGCGGCCCCGGTTTTGCCCGCCACCGAGGGTGGAGATGGAGCCGATCGTCGTGCCGGGGCGAATGTGGGTGTCGGCCCGCTCCACATCGCAACACTTACGGGCGTGGCGGCGTGGCCACCTGAGGTGGCCACGCCAGTGAATTCAGAGACCCCGTAGACCCAAGCCGCTGGCAGAACCGCTTTGTCCTCCCCCGAGCCGCCGCTGATCAAAACGCGGAGGAATCTCAGGAGCAATCGAACGGGACGTACGCCACGGGCAACCTGTTCCCGCTTACTTCCTCCGGGGCCGGGAGGCGCCGGTCGCGTTGACGTTGATCGCGTAGAGTCCGGTGCGGGCGGTCATGAAAAGCGTTTTGCCGTCGGGGCCGCCGAAGCAGAGGTTCGCGGGTGCCTCGGGGGTGATGACCTTGCCGAGAAGTTTACCCTCGGGCGAGAAGACGTGGACGCCGTCGCCGGCGCTCGACCAGACGCGGCCGTCGGCGTCGCAGCGGATGCCGTCGGGGGCGCCGTTGTCGAGCTTGGCGAAGAGCTTTCGATCGCCGACGGTTTCGCCGGTCACGTCGAAGACGAAGATGCTGGCGGACTGGCCGGAATCGGCGACGTAGAGCTTCGATTCGTCCGGCGAGAAGCAGAGGCCGTTGGGGTTCTGCTCGACGGTGCCGATGGCCGTTACCGTGCGGTCGCGGGGCGCGACCCGGTAGATGCGGTTCGCGCCCTGCTCGAGATCCTTGTGTCCGCCGTACGGCGGGTCGGTGAACCAGACGGAGCCGTCGGACTTCACGACCGCGTCGTTCGGCGCGTTGAACTTCTTCCCCTCGAATCGGTCGGCGATCGTCTGCACGCGGCCGTCCGGCTCCGTCCGCGTCACCCGGCGGGTGGCGTGCTCGCAGGAGATCAGCCGGCCCTCGCGGTCAAGCGTGTTGCCGTTCGTCTGGTGGCTCGGCGCGCGGAACTCGGTGACGCCGTCGGCCTTCGTCCACTTCAGGATGCGGTTGGCCGGGATGTCGCTGAACAGGAGGTGCCCGCCCGCGTCGTCCGCCATCCAGACCGGCCCCTCGACGAATTGAAAGTCCCCTGCGAGTTTCTCGACCTTCGCGTCGGCAGGCACGATCGACGCGAATTCCGGGCTCGCGGCGGGCGGGCTCTCCTGCAGGGGTGTTACTCGGCTGCGCCGCCAGAGTACCGCGGACGCCACTGCGATCAGGATGCGCGATCGGTTCATGAGCGGGATCGTACGCGGGCCGACAGAGGGGCCGCAACGGTAACCCCGTCGGCATCGGTGGAACGCCGGGCCGAAAGCCAGCGGCGACGCCGGCACAGGCTTCCTCGAATCCCTTGTCCAGCGCGACACACGTTCCGCTCCTACAAGTCGACCTGCAGGAAGGTCTTCCACCCGTATCCGCTGCCGATGTTGACGGTGTGGACGTGCCCGACCTGCGCCTCGGCCTTCATGTGGCTGTGGCCGCAGTAGGCGCGGGTGACGTTCGGGAACTCCAGCAGTGCCTGGCCGATCTGCTCGCTGCCGAGGTACGCCTTGGTGAAGTCCCACTGGCTGTTGCGGCCGGGGGCAGCAGTTCGCGAAAGGGCAGGTGATGCACGGCGGCCACGACGATCGGGACATCGTGCACCGCGCGGAGCTGCCCGCGGAGCCGGTCGAGGATCTCGGACAGAAATGCGTCGTCGGACCGCAGCAGCTTCACGAACCGCCCGTCGTTCCACCGCGCGACGACGTCGCGTCCCGCCCGGCCGATGTCGTCGCGCGCTCCAGCAGTGGCTTGTACTCCTCAATCGCTCGGCGGCACCCGGCGAGACCTTTTGCTCGTAGAAGCGACGCGGGATACCGAGGCCGGCTTGCGCGAACGAGTAGTCGTACCACACCCGACCGTCCCGATGATCGCAACATCCCCGCGCGGAACGGCTCGGTCTCCAGCCACTGCCAACCCAGCGCCCGCACCCGGCGGGGAGCGAATCGGTGAACAACTCGTAGCTGTCCGACCCGTTCGTCCACAACTCGTGGTTGCCCGCGACGAACAGCTTCGGCCCCGCGAAACGGAATCGCGATAAGCAGCGTTCGAGCGAGTCGCCGTCGGCGACGGCCGTGTCGCCGACGAGCAGCAGCACGTCGCCGCCGGCCGCGTTCATCTCGTCGATGAGCCGCTCGGCCAGCGGCCCCGACCGCGCGTGGTTGTAGTGAAGGTCGGCGGTGACGAGGAGCCGCATGAACGGATGATACGCGCCCAGGGTGAAGCGAATGGCTGCTCGGGAAGGAATCCCACCGCGAAGAAACGACGGAGCGAACCAGGACCGGCGCGGCCGGATGCGGTGGAACGTCATCGCGACCGGGTCGCTCCTGTCGGTATCAGAAAACGACCCACTCCACTCACGGCATTCCTCGTGTGCCGCAGCCGGAACGATCTCGGCTCGCGGCAGCGGTCGCGCCTTCGCGTACGCGTGAACGAAAAACGGACCTCGCGTCGCGGCTGAGTGCCGTCGACGCGAGGTCCGAACTGTCTGCGATCAAGCAACACCGTTCTTCGGCGCGCCGGTCGATCTTTCCTGTCTCACGCCGCCGCGTCGACGCGGCGTTCGCCGAACAGGTGCCCGCCGGAGACGCCGGCGCGACGAGCGACAGCTCGATCGTGTCGTCCTCGGCGTCGTGACCGCGAAGCCCCGGCCGGCGATCGTGCGGAGCGTGTAGGTGCCGGCGTCGAGGCCGATCGCCCAGTTACCGAGCTTGTCGCTGACGACGCGCGGCTCGCCCTTCGTCCAGCGCCGTCGCCGTCGAGGTCGGCGAAGACGCGGCGGCGGCGGAGGCCGAGTTCGCCGTCGTCGCGCAGGCCGTTGCCGTTGGCGTCGTCGAACGACGCGCCGACGGTCGCCTTCTGCGTGAGCATGAGCGGCTTCACCCGTGCCGACTTGTTCACGCGGACGGTCACGTCCTGGAACCCGTTGCTCGGCATCGACACGCCGCAGCCCTCCGGGGCGGCGACGCGCGCGGTGCACGCCCGCGTCGAGGCCGCCGATCGTGTAGGAGCCGTCCTCCTGCATCGACGCCATAGTCTCGCCGGCACGCACCGTCGTCGTTCACGTCGACGTAAACGGTGAGGCCGACATCCCGGGCTCGCGGCCGTCCTTCTTGCCGTTGCCGTTCAGGTCGTTCATGACGCGCCCTTGAGCAGCCCGACCGTGGCGGCCGGCCGCGGGTCGGCCGGCGGCTCGTTGGGAGTCGGCTCTGGCGTCGGAGTCGGAGTCGGAGTCGGAGTCGGAACCGGCGTCGGTGAGGGCGTCGGCGTCGGTGTGGGCGTTTCAGTGGGGCGTCGTCGCTCCGGCGTCGGGGTCGGAGTGGGGCTGGTGCTCGGCATGCCGGGCAGCCAATCCTGCTTCACGTTCAGCGATCCCACCTCGATGCCGGCGTGGACGATCTCGCCGCCGAGCGGCGGCGCTTGAGGCGGTGACGTCGTACGTGCCGGCGGGCAGGCGCAGGCTGTAGCCGCCGCTCGCCCAGGTCGTGGTCGTGTACTCGATGTCGGCGCCGACCTTGCGGGCGGTGATCGTCACCTCGCCCAGGCCCTCGCCGGGCGTGTAGAAGTCGTCGTCGGCGACGGCGTCGGTGCCAACGCGACGCCGGTCAGGAAGCTGTTGCCGCCGCGGTAGGCGAAGTCCTGCGTCGACATGATCGCGTTGAACGTGCGGAACTCGCCCGAGATCACGCCGATGCCGACCTCCTTGAACGGGTCCTTCATCTGGTTGATGCGGTGGCCGCGCTCCTCGATGCCGAGGTCGATGAACAGGTCGGCGTGCTCTGCGCGACGGTGCTGGTCGGCTCGGGGCTCACCGGCTTGGACCCGCGGTAGGCGAGATTCTCGCCCCAGCCCCACGACCCGGTGAACGTGTAGCCCGCGTCCTCCATGCGGTCGCCGGGGTCGCTGCCGCCGACGCCCTCGTGGGCGAAGACGTCGTTCGCCAGCATCCACGTGCTGTGCGCGCGGGCCGCGTCGGTCAACTCCGGGTTGAACGACAACGGCTGCTTCGCCGCCGCGCTGATCGTGCCGGCGGGGAGGCCTTCGTTGAGGTCGATGCCGTAGCGGGCGGCCTCGGCGTCGGGGTTGGCGCGGGCACGTTCGTCAGCTCGAGCATGTACTGCTCGAAGGTCCGACGGCGTCGTCACGCTCATCAGCCGGCGGGCCTCGAGGGCCTCGACGACCTTCAACGACGATGAGAACGACTTCTTGTGCGACGACAGTTCCATACGCGGGCCTCCTGCGGGATAGCGGCCGAGAACACACGGCCGTTCTTGTCCATCGCCCGGAGGCGGGCCCGGGTTAATCTTGGTTCGCAGTTTTTTCGTCGTAGACGGGATATCCGGCCGTAGCGACCGCGGAGGAGTCAGGAGTCAGGGGTCAGGAGTCAGTAGGCAGGAGTCAGTAGGCAGGGGTCAGGGTCAGGAGTCAGGAGGCAGGGGGTCAAGAGTCACAGGCTCATGCAAGATGCTTCGTCCGCTTGTGCTCTACGGCGGGTGACCCTTGAATCTTGATCCTTGACGTCTGCACTCCTGACCCCTGACTCCTGCCTCCTCACCACTCCGCCGCGCGCAGCTGCATCGAGCCAACCGACCGCCGGCCGACGTTGTGGGCGTTTGGGGCGCGGCTATAGTCACGAGGCGACGCGCGACGGCCGCGTCGGCCGGAAACGAGGGAGTACGAGTTGTCGCCTCTGGTGGTCGAACGAGTCACGAAGCGGTTCCGCCAGGGCGGCGCGGCGTGGAGGCCCTGCGGGGCGTGAGGCCTCGAGGTCGCCCAGGGCCAGTTCATCGCGATCATGGGCGCCAGCGGCTCGGGCAAGAGCACCCTGCTGCACCTCATGGCCGGGCTCGCCAAGACCGACGGCGGCCGGGTGCTCGTGAACGGGTCGGACCTCGGCGCGATGAACGACAAGCAGCTCACGCTCTTCCGCCGCCGCCACATCGGCCTCGTCTTCCAGTCGTTCAACCTCATCCCGACGCTGACGGCCGAGGAGAACGTGCTGCTCCCGATCATGCTCGACGGCCGCGACCCCGCGGGCGGCCGGGCGAAGGCGGAGGAACTGCTCGGCAGCCTCGGGCTGCACGATCGGCGGACGCACCGCCCCGACGCGATGAGCGGCGGCGAGCAGCAGCGCGTCGCGATCGGCCGGGCGCTCGTCACCGACCCGGCCGTCATCCTCGCCGACGAGCCCACCGGCAACCTCGACTCCGCCAACAGCAAGAGCGTCTGCGAACTGCTCCGCGACCTCTCCGTCATCCACGGCAAGACGATCGTGATGGTCACCCACGAGCCCACCGTGGCCGCCTACGCGCAGGAGGTGGTCGTGCTGCGACGGCAACGTCGTCGAGCCGCTTCGCCACCGAAGAGGCCGGCGGCAGCCAGGCGCTGGCGGTGCGGTACCAGGGTGTTGCGGTGAACGCCAGCGTTCGCAGGTAGACGCCGAGGATCGCAGTCCAACGCGGAAATGACCAAGCCTCGATGGCCAACAAATGTCCAATGACCGAACGACCAAAGAAGGTGCCGGTCATCCTTGTTCGGACGCCGTCACAGCCGTCGCCGCTCTTTTAGACACGCGACCCGGGGCTTCTATGCCGGCACCGGATCGTGCGCTCGGATCGGACTTGATTGGTGATTGGGGATTGGTCATGTGTTGGCCATTGGGATCTGGTCATTGAGGTTTTCGACGATGGCCATTCGCAAGCTCGTCCTCTCCAACCTCCTTCACCGCAAGACGCGCGCGTCGCGCTCACCGTCGCGGCGATCGCGCTGTCGGTGTCGCTCGTCGTGTCGACCACCAGCGGCTACGCGTCGGTCGAGGCGGCGGTCTACAAGTACCTCAACCAGTACATGGGGAGCGTCGACGCGGAACTCTACCGCACGCAGGACCCGGCCGCGGGGATGCCGGAGAGCTTGCTGGCCGACCTGAGGACCGACCCGGACGTCGAGCAGGTGGACGGGCGGTACGAGAGCAAGCTGCCGTGCTGTCGGACGTGAAGAACGAGCAGGTCGCCCGCTCGGCGGTCATCGGCGTGCGCCGGCCGCAGGACCGAAAAAGCGATTACCTCAAGCTCCACGCGGGCGGGTGGTTCGACGCGGCGACGGGCGACGTCGCGGTCATCGACCAGGTGGGCGACGAACCTGAAGGTGAAGGTCGGCGAGGAGTTCCTCCTGCCGGGCATCGACAAGCAACTGCGGCTGAAGGTCGTCGGCATCGTCCACAAGCCGGAGATGCTCGCGCCAGTTCATGCAGACGATCTACGTGCCGCTGGAGACGCTCCAGCGTTTCGCCAGCAAGCCCGGCGTCGTCAACCGGGCGATGGTCGACCTGCGGCTCGGCGCCGACGACCTCGCCTTCCAGGAGCCGCTGGCTGCCCTGACTGAAGGCCGCCGACCCGCTGCTGAAGATCCGCCTCGCCCGCGAGACCCGGCGGGAGATGGAAAAGCAACTACAAGGCATCCACGTCCTGGAGCTACATGGGCGCGCGGTGTCGCTGCTGGCGGCGACGTTCATCGTCTTCTCCGCCCTGAGCATGGGCGTGAGCGAGCGGCAGCGCGCACGCTTGCGGGCGGTGGGGGCGGTGCGGTCGCAGGTGGGATGGCTCGTCGTGTTCGAGGGGCTGCTGCTGGCAACTGCTCGGCGTGGCGGTGGGGGTGCCGCTGGGGTGGTTCTGGATCAAGGTCCTCTCGCTCTGGTACGCCGACATCTTCAGCGCCGGCGTCGTCACGAGCTGGGGCGGCATCCTGTTCGGCTCCCTCGGCTCCATCCTCGCGGCGCCGCCAGCCTTCTGCCCGCGGTCGCCGCGATGCGCGTCAGCCCGCTCGAGGCGATACGCCACTCGCCGACCCGCCCGCGACGCGCGTGCCGTGGATCTCGGCGATCTGCGGCCTGCTGCTCGTGTCGATCGACCCGTTCCTGTTCTTCGGCCCGATCGAGCCGATCGCCCGCCTCGGCATGCCCGCCGAGCCGACGTCGCCGCCCGATCCTTCACGTTCTACGCACTTCGCGATCGGCCTGCCGGGGATCATGGTGGGGTTCTTCCTGCTCGCGCCGCTGTTCGTCTGGACGGTCGAGCGCGTGGCCGGCCCGCTCGTCGCCGCGATGTTCGGCCTACGCTTCGCCTTGCTCCGCCAGCAACTCAGCACCGGCCTGTGGCGCGTGGCCGGCACCTGCGCGGCGCTGATGGTGGGGCTGGCGGTCCTCGTCGTGCTCCAGACGAACGGCAACACTATGCTGAAGGGGTGGGTGCTGCCGACGAAGTTCCCCGACGTCTTCATCCTGACGAGCAACCTCACCGGCCTCAACGCGCAACAGATCGCCTTACTGGAGGGCGTCCCGGGCATCCGTGAGGGGCAGGTCATGCCGATCGGCATCGCCTCGCCGGAACTCGGCGCGCGATTCTTCGACATCTCGCGCGCCGCCAAGTTCCTGCCCGATTCCACGATGTATATCGCGATCGACCCGACGAAGGCGTTCAAGATGATGGGGCTGGAGTTCAAGGAGGGGAACCAGGCGGACGCCGAGCGGTTGCTGGCGCGGGGCGACCACCTCGTCATCACCGAGGAGTTCCGCCAGTTGAAGGGCCTCGGCGTGGGCGACAAGTTCCCGCTGAAGACCAAGGGCGGCGAGGTGAAGCAGTTCACGATCGCGGCGGTCGTCTGGTCGCCGGGGATCGACGTGATGGTGTCGATGTTCGACATGAGCCGCCAGTTCGACCAGCGCACCGCCGCCAGCGTCTTCGGCTCGCTGGCCGACGGGCGCAAGTACTTCGGGGTCGAGCAGGTGTTCCTGTTCGCCGCCAACCTCGAGTACCACGTCGAGCGCGAGCAGATCCTGAAGAACATCACCGAGCGCCTCGGCCGCTCCGGCATGACGGCGGCGGACGTGAGGCAGATCAAGCACCAGGTGGAGACGGGGCTGCAGAAACTGCTGCTGCTCGTCAGCACCGTCGCGTTCGCGGCGATGGCGGTCTCGTCGCTCGGCGTGACGAACACGATCATGGCCAGCATCCGCACCCGCCGGTGGCAGTTCGGCATCCTGCGCAGCATCGGCGTGACGCGCGGCCAACTGCTGCGCCTCGTGCTCGCCGAGGCGTTCCTCGTCGGCCTCGTCGGCTGCGCGCTGGGCCTGGCGGCGGGGTTCCTGATGAGCCTCGACGCCAACGCGCTGTCGGCGACCGTCGTCGGCTACGCGCCGCCGATCGCGATCCCGTGGGGCATCGTCTGGGCCGGCACCGGCATCGTGATGTTCATCTCCCTCGCCGCCCGCCTCTGGCCTGCCATCACCGTCGCCCGCCAGGAACCGCTGGCGCTCCTCCAGGCCGGCCGCGCCGCGGCGTGACGCGCGGGCGATGGCGACGTTCGCGTCCGTCGCGCGTGCCACCACGCCAACAGGCATGACCCCGCCGTCTTACCGCCTTCGTCCACCGCTAACGCCGCATCAACTTCGACGCTCCACCGGAACCCGAAGCGCTCGGCGACCGGGCGTCGAGAAAGTAATCGCGGCCCGGGGCGATTTGGAATTACCCGGGACGTCTCTGAGCAGCGGGAGCCAGAGCGTGGTGCGGGCGTCTCGCCCGCGTTTTCGTTCAAGACGCGGGCGCGACGCCCGAGCCCGACACTTCGCAAAGAGGTTCTTGGGAATAATTTCCACGGTGTGCGAGTAGAACATGGTTGATGTACGGTGGTCCCGTCAAACGTGGCCATCGGCCGCCGGAGAGCGGCGGCCGTCCATTTCTTCGAACGAGGATTTCTCATGCGTAACGTGATCGCGATCGTGCTGAGCAGCCTGCTTCTCGTCACCGCCGGGTGCCGGAATTCCAACGACGACTCGGCCATGCAGGGCGGGATGAGCAGCGAGAAGGGGATGATGGACGCCTGCCCGCACTGTGCCGGCGTGCAGCAGATGACGACGGACGGCAAGTGCCCCGAGTGCGGCATGAAGATGACCGCGATGAACAAGTCGTCGTCGTCGTCCGACACGCAGTACATGGCCGCCGACGTCTGCACGCACTGTGCGGGGAAGCAGGCGGCCACCTCCGTCGGCACCTGCCCGTCCTGCGGCATGAAGGTGAGCGGCGCGGCGTCGTCCGACCCGAAGCAACTGTCGACCGACGTCTGCACGCACTGCGCCGGCAACCAGACCGCCACCGCCGGCGGCAAGTGCCCGATGTGCGGGATGAAGGTGAAGTGAGGCGTCCCGCGGACGCAAGCCGAAGAACACTGACCAACCGCCCGTGGCTCCACCGAGCCGCGGGCGGTTCTTTTCTGCATCAGGCGCTGTCTGAAATGGCGGCGCCGCGACGGGCAGCGGCGGCGCAGACGGTGCCACGCGTGCCGCGCACGCCTTAGCGCCTGCCGATGTCATCGGGTTCCTGCAACGAAGAAGCCGCCGGTCGCGGACCGGCGGCTTCTTCGTCTGGGTTCCCATCGCTCGCTCAGGCCTTGGGCGGCTCCTTGGCCTTGAGCCAGGGCATCATCTTCCGCAGGCGGCGGCCGGTCACCTCGACCGGGTGGCTGTTGTCGGCCTCGTAGAGGCGTTTGAAGTTCTTCATCCCGCCCTCGTACTCGGCGCGCCATTCCTTAGCGAACTGGCCGGACTGGATCTCGGTGAGGATCTTCTTCATCTCCGCCTTCGTCTGCTCGTTGACGACGCGCGGGCCGCGGGTGAGGTCGCCGTACTCGGCGGTGTTGCTGATGCTGTACCGCATGTAATCGAGGCCGCCCTGGTAGATCAGGTCGACGATGAGCTTCACCTCGTGGACGCACTCGAAGTACGCCATCTCCGGCGGGTAGCCGGCCTCGGTGAGCGTCTCGAACCCGGCCTTGATGAGCGACGCCAGCCCGCCGCAGAGGACGGCCTGCTCGCCGAACAGGTCGGTCTCGCACTCGTCCTTGAACGTCGTCTCGATGATGCCGCTGCGCGCGCCGCCGACGCCGTTGGCCCAGGCGAGGCCGGTCGCGCGGCCTTGCGCTGGCGTCCTGGTGGACGGCCAGCAGGCACGGCACGCCGCCGCCCTTTTCGAACTCGCTGCGGACGAGGTGGCCGGCCCTTGGGGCGACGAGGATCACGTCCACGTCCTTCGGCGGCACGATCGTCTTGGTGAAGTGGACGAAGCCGTGCGTCACGCCGAGCGTCTTCCCCGCCTTGAGGTGCGGCTCGATGCTCTTCTTGTAAACCTCTGGCTGCACCTCGTCGGGCAGGGTGATGATCGCCAGGTCCGCGGCCTTCACGGCGTCGTCGACGCTCGTCGGGTCGAACCCCTTCTCGATCGCGAGCCGGCCGTTGGCGCTGTCCTTGCGGTTGGCGACGATGACCTTCACGCCGCTGTCGCGCAGGTTCTGGGCGTGGGCGTGCCCTGGGAGCCGAAGCCGATGTGGCCACGGTCTTGCCCTTCAGCGCGTCGATCGGGGCGTCCTGTTCGTAGATCATCTTCAGCGGCTCAGCCATCGCAGCGTTCCTCCAACGGTCCAAAAATTGAAAGGGCGAATGCTATAGAAGAGGCCGGGGCGCGGCAAGGGGTGCGGAACGCCGGCCGTCGCGGCGGCGGCCGGCGGCCGGCGCCCGGCGATGTCGGCTTGAACCGTGGCCGTTTCGCCGCGGCATGGCACCGGCTGCACCGCGAAATCGCCGTGGACCGCTGATCTGAGGAACGCCGCTCCCTCCCGATACGCACCGCCGCGCGGCGACGGACGTGACGGTCCGCTCATCCCGCACACGGTGAGCGGGCTGGCGCGGCGAAAACGGCGCTGTCGCGTTGCGCGGCGAGCGACGTGAATGCACATCCGTGAGCAACAGAAAACCCCCGCAACGCGCGAGGGCGTTACGGGGGCCGCACTTGAGTATCGGATGAAGAAGCGACGAGGGTGCCGCGCGTTACCGGATCAGGCCGTTCAGGCCCGCGGGGAAGAACCCGCCGGGCGTCGGTCCGCCGAGGACGATGTTCAGCACCTGCTGAACGTGCGGCTGAACGCCAGGCCGTTCGCGTCGGTCGGGACGATGTTGGCCGCGCCGGTGGCGACGTCGCCCTCGGTGATGCCCTGGTCGAGTCGTCACCCGCCGTCGGCGGCGTCGCGGAGGGCGGAGATCGCGTTGGCGGCGTCGATCAGTTCGGGCGCGGTCTGGCCCCGGTTGATCAGCACCGTCCGCACGGCCCGCGTGGCACGCCCGACGGCCAGCAGGCCGGCGGCTGCCCTCGAGGATGTCGTAGTGCGCAGCAGCGCGCGCCCTTGTAGGCGGTGACGCCGACGTCCTCGAACACGAACGCGCGCCGAGCAGGAAGCTGTCCTGGTCGGCGAACGGGTCGAACGACGAGCCGATGCCGGCGGCCTGGGCGGCGGCGTTGAAGCTCGCCTCGAGGTCGATCGCGGGGCGGGCGACGGGGCCGGGGTCGCGGCGGCGGGCCGGCTCGAGCGCGGCGCGCAGGAAAGTTTCACGCGCGCCTCCTCGTCCCGGGCAATCTCCTCGGCGTACTGGCGGATGACCGGATTGGCGAAGGTGACCTGCCGCCCGCCCGTGACGCCGCCCGCCGTGCCGCTGCCGGTCACGTCCGCGTCGGCCAGGCCGCGACCGAACGCGCGCGGAGTAATACTCAGCCTCGAGGTACTCCAGGTCTGCGAAGCCAGGATGTCGCTGTCCTTCACCAGCGCCCGGCCTGAACGCACGCCGCGCCGCGGGGGGCTCGACGCCGAGCGTGCCGGCGGCGAACGCGGCGGCGCGCCGGCGGCGACGGTGCCGGTCAGGAAGCGGCGGCGGTTGGTGGCGAACTTCTTCAGACTATCAAGGCGCGTCGGACGAGGAGAGGCCTTTGCCTGTAAGAACGCGACCCGGCCGGCCCGCCGCGCGCGTGCGCCGAGGTCCGGGCCCTGCGGTCATCAACCTACGGCCTTGCCGCGATATTCCGAACTGCGTTATTTTTGCGAAAGTTCACGACTCAACTGGAAACGGACCTGGCAATAGCAGGTACCCGACGCTCTCCCCGGCGGATGCCCGTCCGTTCCGGGGTGAAATCTGCCGCGCGAGCGCCTGCGTACGGAGGGAAGACGACGTGGCCGTCGCGCTCGAGCCGCGCGACGTCGATCAACAGTTCGTCCGGCGGCAACTTGCCCGCGAGCGGTGACATGGCCATGCGTCTGCTCCTTCTCGGGGCGGCCATTCTGCCGCGGGGGACCGAGGAGCGATACACACGACTTGCCGAGGTGCCGCCCGCGGACCGGCACGACGCCGCGCATCACGTCGGGCGCACCGCGTCGGCATTGATTCACGACGCCACCGTTTCGCCGCCGGCCCGAAGCGCCCCGCCGGTCGTGTCAATTCACTTCCCCTGCCCCTTCTTGATGACCGGCACGTTCCCGTCTACCCCCGGCGGCGGCTGCGACGTGGCGAATTGGTCGTCGTCCTTCACTTCCTTTTTCAGCCGCTGAAGTTCCTCCTTCAGTCGCCGATCGTCTCCCGCTGCGCCGGGTGGGCGTAGAGGTTCGCGCTGTTCGTGCGGGTCGCTCGTCAGGTCGAACAGCTCCCACTGGTCCTGCTTCCAGTAGTGAATAGGCTTGTGCGTCTCGGTCCGCACGCCGTAGTGGGCGGCGGTGTTGTGGTGGCCGGGGTCGTGGTAGTAGCGGTAGTACATGCTCGTGCGCCAGTCACTTCGGCCGCTCGCCCTTCAGGATCGGCACGAGGCTGCGGCCCTGCATGTCGGCGGGGACGGGCACGCCGGCCGCGTCGAGCAGCGTCGGGCGCGAAGTCGGTGTTGATCGTCATCGCGCGCTCGACCGTCCCCGGCTTCACGACGCCCGGCCAGCGGACGAGCAGCGGCATCTTCATGAAAAACGCTTGTCGTACATCCCCATGTCGCCGAGGAAGAACCCCTGGTCGCTCGTGTACGACGATCGTGTTCTCCCGCAGGCCGTTGGCGTCGAGCCACTCGAGCAGGCGGCCGACGTTGTCGTCGACCGACTGCACGCACGCGAGGTAGTCGCGCATGTAGCGCTGGTACTTCCACGCGTCCGCCTCGCCCGGCCAAGACCTGCGTCTTCCCGTCGACCTCCACCTCCACCTCGGTCGGGATGCCGTCGCCCCTTGCGGAACTCGAGGTTTCGTCAGGCCCTTGGGCGCGGCAGTTTCAGGTCGCCGCGATTGAGGTCGCCGAACACGCGCTGGCGGTTGCAGCTCGTTGCCGTCGGACCGGGTGGCGTAGTCGTCGCGCGGCGTGGGCGGCTCGGGGATCTGCCGGTCGGCGAACATCTGCCGGTACTTCTCGGCCGGTTCCCACCCGCGGTGCGACATGAGGAAGAACGGCTTGTCCTTCGGCCGGTCCTTCAGGAAGTCGATCGAGAGGTCGGTGATGATGTTCGTGACGTACCCCGGGATGACGCGCCGCCCGGTCGCCTCGATGAACGCCGGGTCGTGGTAGTCGCCCTGGCCGGGCAGGACGGTCCACCGGTCGAAGCCGGCGGGACGGAGCCGAGGTACTTGCCGATCATGCCGGTGGGTAGCCGGCGGCCTGGAGTACTTCGCAATCGTCGGCTGATTGCCGAAGAGGTTGAAGACCGGCGTGCCGTTCATGTGGCTGTACTTGCCGGTGAGGATCGTTGCCCGGCTCGGCGTGCAGATCGAGTTGGTGACGAAGCAGCGGTCGAACCGCGCCCTCCTTCGCGATGCGGTCGAGGTGCGGCGTCGGTTGATCACGCTGCCGGCCGCCGATCGCGTGGGCGGCGTGGTCATCCGTCATGATGAACAGGATGTTCGGCCGTGACGCCAGCACGCCGTCGGCGGCGACGCGACGCGAGACCGACGACGAACAGCACGCGAGCGGCAGAACGGCGAGGTATGCAGCGTTGGCATGCGGGCGGCTCCGGTTGGAGAAGACGTTTCGCCGACGGGTTCGACGGGGATCGGACGACGATCTTAGCAAACGCGACGCGTCGCGTAAGGGAGGGCAAACGCTCGATGTCATCGCGCGTCGAACTGGAGTAGAATCCCGATCGTTGACGTGAGCAACCCGTCAGAGGAAGTTGGCGTTGACCCCGCTCTGAATCAAAGCGTTGAGCCCGCGTTTCGCGACCGGCCCGCAGGGCCGGGACTTCGCAGAACCTCCTCAGAACACAGCGATCTTGGTGGGCTTGGCAACCCATCGCGCTGTGAGGAGTCGTTCCGAAACCTTCGACGCCCGATCATCCAAAACCGCATCGGAGCGATCCGACCACGGATCACTTCCAACTCGCGAAGAGGGACGGATGAACATGCGATACCTGATGCCGCTCTTGTTCGGGTTCGCCGCCACGCTGACCGCCGCGCAGCCGGCGGTCGCGCAGCCCGCCGCCGTGCGGGCGGAGAGCGAGCGCCCGCCGAACGTCGTTTACATCCTGGCCGACGACCTCGGCTGGGGCGACCTCGGGTCCTACGGACAGCAGAAGATCCGCACGCCGCACCTCGACCGGCTCGCCGCGGAGGGGATGCGCTTCACGTCGGCCTACGTCGGCACGAGCGTGTGCGCGCCGTCGCGGTGCGCGCTGCTGACCGGGCTGCACACCGGGCACGCGCCGATCCGCGGCAATCAGGAGGTGAAGCCCGAGGGGCAACTCCCGATGCCCGCCGACACGTTCACGCTCGGCCACCTGTTCCAGCGGGCCGGGTACAAGACCGCCTGCGTCGGCAAGTGGGGCCTGGGCCACCCCGGCTCCGTGAGCACGCCGGAGAAGATGGGGTTCGGCCACTTCTTCGGCTACAACTGCCAGCGCAAGGCCCACAGCTATTACCCGCCCGAACTGTGGCGCGACGAGCACCGCGTCCCGCTCGACGGCAAGACGTATTCGCCCGACCTGATGATCGCCGACGCCGAGCAGTGGATCCGCGCGTCGAGCGCCGAACCGTTCTTCCTCTACTTCGCCGCCACGCTGCCGCACGGAAAGTTCGAGGTCCCGGACGCCGCCCCGTACGGGGACGAGACATGGCCGCAGCAGGCGAAGAACTACGCGGCGATGGTGACGCGGCTCGACGCGCAGGTGGGGCGGATCATGGAGGTGCTCCGCGAGTTGAAGCGCGACCGGGACATGCTCGTGATCTTCGCCAGCGACAACGGCCCCACCCCCGAGTTCGTCAAGGCGTTCGACAGCAACGGCCCGTGGCGCGGCATCAAGCGCGACCTCTACGAGGGCGGCCTGCGCACCGCGATGATCGCCCGCTGGCCCCGCCACGTCCCGGCCGGCCGCGTGAACGACGGCCCCTGCGCCGCGTGGGACCTGATGCCGACGATGGCGGAACTCATCGGCGCGAAACTGCCGGCGAACGTCGGGACGGATGGCGTATCCATCCTGGCCGCCCTGAAGGGGGGCGAGGTGCCGGCGCGGGAATCGTTCTATTGGGAGCTTCACGAGGGCCGGCCGAAACAGGCCGTTCGGTTCGGCAACTGGAAGGCCGTGAAGCCGGGCCCGAAGGCCGCGGTCGAACTGTACGACCTCGCCGCCGACCCCGCCGAGGCGCACGACCTGGCGGCGTCGAAGCCCGAGATCGTGAAGCGCGCGGCAGACCTGATGGCCGCCGCCCACGTCGACGACCCGCAGTGGCCGCTGGCCGGCAAGCCGAAGCCCGCGGGTGGTGCGGGCGGCGGCAAGAAGCAACCCAAGGGTCCCGCCGGCGCCGCCGGGGCGTGAGTGATCACCGTTGAGGATGAGAGTCGACGTGGCTGCGGTGCCGCCGGACGAAGTGCAACCGACGTACCTCATCCGCCCGTCGTCATCATAGCAATTACGACTCGTCAAAGCGGTCTGGGACCCGCTCCCTCTCCCTCGTACTCCGGGGTGAGGGCGGGGGTGAGGGGCGTCACGCGGCGGACGTGGAAGGCGAACGTCCAACGTGGAACTTTCGACGTTCAAGATCGAACGAAGGCGATCCGAAGCTGCGCGCGGGACGTTGGGTGCTCGTGCCGCCGCGCCGGCGGCGGGAGGCCCCTCACCCCAACCCTCTCCCCTGGGTACAGGGGAGAGGGGGCCGGACGCACCGCGCGCGTGGCGGGTATGGAATGAGCGAATCGGCCTCGCGCGATACGCGTCACCAGTTGAACGCTCGCCGGGATCGCGTCGCTCTACAGCCCCGACAGGTACTCGACGAGGTCGCGCAGGTCGTCCTTGCTGAGCGGCTTGGCCACGTCCTCGGGCATGCCGGACATGCCGCCCTTGCGGCGGTCGATGTCGGCCTTGCGGATCGTCACCGTCCCTTCGTTCGGCACCTCGATCTGCACCGACTTCGCGTCCTCCGCCTTCAGGACGCCGGCGTGGACGTCGCCCTTCTTCGTCCGCACGATCACGGACTCGAAGCCCGGGGCGATCGTCTTGTTCGGGTAGACGATCGACTCCAGCACGTGCTCGCGGGTCCCGCGCTTCGACAGGCCGGCGAGGTCGGGCCCGGCGTTGCCGCCGACGGCGCCGACCGCGTGGCACCGCATGCACGAGACGTCGGCGCGCTCGCGGAAGATCTGCCGCCCACGGGCCGCGTCGCCGCCGACGAGCGTCTCGCGGAACGGCGCGAGCGGGTCGCCCTTCGGGCGCGCCGACTCGTAGGCTTCGATGCGACTGACGACCGCACGGTCCGTCCGCGTGGCGGTGGCCGTCAGGAGGTCGAGCACCGCCTCGGCCGGCAGGTCGCCGGCGGCGAGGCGGTCGAGGGCGGCTCGAAGCATCGGATCGACCGCCTTCGACTTCGCCAGTCGCTTGTCGGCCAGCGCCCGAAGCACGGCCTGTTGCTCGCGCGGCGTGCCCGTCGCCAGCACCGGTTCGAGCCGCTTCAGCCCTTGGGGGATCGTGGCGAGCGCGCGGATGGCGGCGCGGCGGACGGTTTCATCCTTGTCCGCCAGCGCGGCCGTGGCGGTTGTAGCCAGCGTCGCGTCTGCCTTCGACGTCATTGCGCCGAGCGCGGCGGCGCGAAGGCCGGGAGCGGCGCCGGCGTCGGCGACGATGTCGGCGAGCGGGGCGGCGGTGGCGCCGGTCGCCTCGCCCGCCGACAGCGCGGCGATGCGCACGGCGTCGGGTGCGGCGGCGAGCAGGTCGGGCAGCACGGGCGCCAGGGCGGCGCGGGCGACGGCGACGTCGCGTGCGGAGAGGCGGTCCGGGCGGGCCGCGACCCAGTCGCGCGTGCGAGGCTGGGCCCACTCGGTGAGCATCTGGAGCGCCAGCAGACGGTCACCCTCGCGCCCGTCGCGCGCGGCGACGGCGGCCAATGTCTTGGCCGCTTCGGGTGTGCCGAGGCGATAGTTGGCGTTGAGCGCCCGCGCCATGATCGCGTCGACGACGGACGCTCGCGCCGTCGCCTCCGGCCCCACCAGCGGCGTCGCGGACGCCGGCGGGGTCAGCACCGCCGGCGGCTCGGCGGCGATGGCCGCGAGTCGTCCGAACGCAGCCGAGATCGGAGCGTCATTGATCGCGCGGGTGGCTTCCAGCACGACGTTCAGGTCCGCGTCGTGCAGGAACGACGCCACCTTCGCGTCGCCGAGCCGCCGCAACGCCAGCAGCACGCCCATGCGAACGGCCGGCGAGGAATCGCGCGCGGCGGCGTCGAACGCCGCGGCGACGTTTTTCGACGCCTGTGGCACGGGCGCGGAATCCCGCGCTGCCGCGTCCAGCGTCGCGGCGTGGTGGATCGACGACAGCGCGACGACGCAGGCGTGGCGGAGGTAGGCGTCGGCGTCGGCGTTCTTGCGCAGCACGTCGAGCAGCGGCACCGTCGCGTCCGTCCACGCCAGCTTCCCGAGGGCCGCGGCTGCGAAATACTGCACGCGAGGGTTCTTGTCGCCGAGCAGCGGCATCAGCTCGCCGCCCGCGGCGGTCGCCTTCCCCTCGCCGAGCACCTTCGCGGCTTGTGCGCGGATTTCTTCATCTCCGTCGCGAAGGAGTGGAACGAGCGACGCCGCCACGTCCGCCTTCGCACGGAGCATTTGCCCCAGCGCCCAGATCGCGTGGACGCGCGCGAGCCGACTCTCGTTCTTCGCGGCGACGGCGCTCAAGTCTGGGGCAGACGTTTCACCGGCCGCGGCGAGGGTGAACTGCGCGGCTTGCCGCACCCGCATGTCGCGGTGCGCGAGCAGGGCGAGCAGCTTGTCCTTCGGCTGCTTCCAGATGCCGTCGGACAGGATCTGCCGCGCCTCGGCGACGGCCGGGTCCGCCGCGGCCTCGGCGTGGGCGACGCGGTAGATGCGGCCCTGCTGCTTCGGCTCCCAGCCCGCGACCCAGTCCAGCACGTAGACGCCGCCGTCGTAGCCGACCTCCACGTCGGACGGCAGGATGTTCGTCATGAGCGGCTTCACCTCCGCCAGCTCGAACGACGCGCCCTTCGGTTTGTTCTGTAGCGCGTAGACGCCGCTGCCGCCGGCGGGGCTGCCGCGGAAGTCGACGAGGAGGAAGCGGCCGTCGAAGGCGCCCGGCAGGCCGACGCCCGGCGCGTAGGTGAGGCCGGACGGGCCGGCGATCTTCGGGTTGGCCAGCGGCGGCAGTCGGTAGAACGCGGGCACCGGCGGGTTCACGTCCCAGAGGCGCTCGCTGTTCCACGGGCCACGGCTGACGGGGAAGTCGTGCCACTGGTAGCCGATGCGCCACCCGCTGTCGCCCCCCTCGGCGACCTGCACCCACCGCGTGAGGTCGCCGCCGTCGGAGTTGTTGTCGCAGGTGAACAGGTTGCCGAACTCGTCGAACGCCAGTTCCTGCGGGTTGCGCAGGCCGGTGTGGACGAGCTCGAGGTCCGAGCCGTCGGGGTTGCAGCGGAGGACCGCGCCGGAGTCGGGGTTGGCGATCGTGCGGCCGTCGCTCGTCTCGACGTGCATGCCGCGGTCGGCGACGGTGAAGTAGAGCAGCCCGTCGGGGCCGAACCGCAGGCCGTGCAAGTCGTGGCCGCTGAAGTTGTAGCGCACCCCGTAGCCGTAGTGCAGGCGTTTCTTCAGTTCCGCAGCGCCGTCGCCGTCGTCGTCACGGAGGTGCCAGAGGCTGGGGATGTTCGTGAACCAGACGTCGGTGCCGCCCGGCCCCACGCGCGCCAGCACGCCGGCGGCCGAGCCGTCCTCGATGGCGTTGAACTTGTCGGCGAAGACCGAGTCGTGGTCGGCCCGCCCGTCGCCGTCGCGGTCCTCGATGAGCCGCACGCGGTCGGACGTCGCGCGGAGGCGGTCGATCTCGCCCGGGCTGAGCCGCCGCTTCAGCATGGCGATGCGGTCGGCCACGGTGCGGTTGGCGATGTCGTCGTCGACCCAGTCGGACAAGTTGCGGACGTCGAGCACCTCCTTGCGCCGGCGGTTGGCCTCGACGACGTAGAACCGGCCCCGCTCGTCGATCGCGAACGCCGACGGGTTCGACACCCGCGGCTCCGCGGCGAACAGCGACACCGCGAACCCCGGCGGCACCGTGAACTGCGCGATCGCGGCCTCCGGGTCGACGTTGCCCGCCGACTTGGCCCCGTCCCCCTCGGCCGCGCGGGCGACGAGCGACGAGAGCATCAGGGTGACGACCGCGGCGAGCGCGAAGTGAAGGCGGCGCGGGGTGGGCATAGGCATCGATCCTAGAACGTCCGGGAGGGGGATCAAGATTCGGTTGCCTCCGGGCCCGGCGGCGGCGGATCAAGGTGGAGAACGGATTTGCGGCGGGCGACGTGTGGTTCGCACGAACGAGTCCCGCACCGACCGCCGACGGCTCGCTTATCTCGAGTCGATTCGCCTGCGCGTTACGGGCGTTGCTGCGGTCTCGGCTTCGCCGGCTTCGCGCGGCGTTTCGGCTTCGTCGCGCCCGCGGCGGCGGCGACCTCGGGGGGCTCGGGGACGCGGCCCTGGTCGTTCGTCTCCTCGATCCACCGCTCCAACTCCGGCCGCAGCCGGTCGAGCGCGGCGCGGTGCTCGGGATCGGCGGACTTGATGAGGTTGCGCACCTCGTGCGGGTCGGTCTGAAGGTCGAACAACTCCTCGGCCGGCATCCGGTCGCCCGCCAGCACCGCCTGTTCCGGCGTCAGCTTGCCGGCGGCGTGCAGTTCCTTGATCAGGTTGAACACCGGGTACTGCTCCTCCTTGTACTTGTTCGGCGCGAGCAGCGGGCGCTCGGGCATGAAGTTGCGAATGTATCGATACCGGGCGTCGCGGACGGTGCGCAGGCGGGCGGGGGCCGTGTCGCAGCGGTCGCGCGCGCCGAAGACGTACTGCCGCGGCTCCTCCGCCTTGTCGCCGAGGAAGATCCGGCCCTGCATCTGCGGCGGCTTGTCGACGCCGGCGAACGAGAGGATCGTCGGCAGGAAGTCGATCGCGGCGACGAGCTGCTCGCTCGCCGTGCCGGGCCGGAAGTTCGGCGGGGCGGGCACGGCGCTCGGCCAGCGGATGATGAGCGGCACGCGCAGGCCGCTCTCGTAGCACCACTGCTTGCCGCGGACGTGCGCCTCGCCGTTGTCGCCGAAGAAGAAGACGATCGTGTTGTCCGCCAGCCCGTCGGCGGCGAGCTGTTCGAGCACGCGGCCGACCTTCACGTCGAGCTCCGACGCGGCGTCGAGGTAGGCGGCCCAGTCGGCGCGGGCGACCGGGTGGTCAGGGTAGTAGGGCGGAAGGTCGACCTTCGCCGGGTCGGCCCGCTTGGCGGCCTTGAAGTCGCGGTGCGTCTCCTGGAAGTTCACCTGCGCGAAGAACGGCTGGTTCGCCTTCAGGTCCTGCCACCGGGCGCTATCGAACGCGTTGCCGCCCCCGCCGCCGCCGCCGCCGTACTGGAAGTTCCAGTCGGTCTTGCCCGTGCCCTTGAATCCGACCGCGGGCGGGAGGGCGCGGACGTTGGCGGTGAAGTAGCCGGCGTCGCGCATGAGGTCCGTGCCGAGGCGCACGCCGGGCGGCAGCGTGTAGCCGTCGTCGCGGTGCGAGCGGTGGTGGTGGGCCCCGATCGTGGTCTGGTACATGCCGGTCATGAACGCCGAGCGGCTCGGGGAGCAGACGGGCGCCGTCGTGTACGCGCGGGTGTAGCGCACGCCGCCGGCGGCGAGGCGGTCGAGGTTCGGCGTGTGCACCTGCTTCGTGCCGTAGCAGCCGAGGTGCGGCCCGAAGTCCTCCGCGATCAGCCAGAGCACGTTCGGCCGGTTCGGCGTGGCGGCCCCGGTGGGCTGCGCGGCGCGTGCGGCGGACGGGAACGTGCCGAGCCACGTCGCGAGTAACGCCGCCGCGAGAAGGCGCACGATCGGCCGCAGGCGCGATGACATCACGAGACCTCCATCAGCCAAGGATCTTCGGTTCGGACGTGTGCAAGTATCCCACGGTTTCTATGGCGATGCCCGGAAATTGAACCACGGAGACACGGAGACACGGAGGTAGGACCGAGAGAAGACGAGGATGGAAGATCGAGGATGGACGATGGAGGAAGGGCATTAGCAGGCGTCTCCCGCTTCGGTGTTCCTCCATCCTCCGTCTTCCATCCTCCATCTTCGTCTTCCTCGGTCCTGCCTCCGTGTCTCCGTGACTCCGTGGTTCAACGTCTTCATTTGGACGCGCGTGGGCCGCTTACCGCGAGCGCCGCTCCACGTGCGTCTCGACCTGTGTCGTGCCGTTGTCGGGGTAGAAGTAGACCTTGATGTAGGAGTAGACGAGCGAGATGACGGCGACGATCACGCTGGCCCAGAGCGTGATCTTGAGGATGCGGATGCGGTTGGCGACCTCCTTGTCGCGCCACTCGGCGAGGCGGCGGTCGATCTCGTCGAGCTTGCGGTCGATCCGCGCCTCGATCTCGTCGAGCTTCTGGTTGATGTAGCTGTCGGCGGTCTTCTTGATCCGGTTCGTCAGCCCGCCGAACAGCCCCGACTCCTCGATCTCGTCCTTGAGGCTCGACGGCGGGGGCGTGCTCGCCGCGCCGGTGCCCGGCGCCGCGCCCGCCGCGGGGCCGCCGCCGCCGCCGCCGCCGTTGGTGGGGGGGAGGAACTGGTACTCGGCCGGGCCGTCCTCGTCGCCGATCATCTTCGCGACCATCGAGGCGATCATCGCCCGGCGGCGGCGGTTGATCTTCGAGAACAGCCCCTCCTGTTTCTTCAGCTTCTTGATGAGCGTCGGGACCGGCTCGGTGTCGCGCGCGTCGATGCCGCGGAGGCGGGCCAGCACGAACAGGCCGCGCTGCGAGAGCCCGGCGAACTTCATCAGGCCGATGCGGGCGATCTCCTGCGCGATCTGCTCGCCGGTGGCGTTGGCGGTGACGGGGCGGCGGCCCCAGCGGACGACGTCGAGCATCGCGTCGCGGTCGAGCGACGCGATGAGCTGCCGCCGCTCGTGGATGGCGGCGACGAGGTGCTGGCGCGACTTGTAGCGGGTCGGGTCGAGGCCGTACTCCTCGGCGAGGTGGGCGAGCTCTTCCCGCGGCATCTCCGCGAGCTGCCGGATCGCCGCCCCGGCGCGCACGACCGTGCCGCCGCCGCCGCCGTTGTCGACGGCGGCGCGGGACGCGGTCGTGCCCGGCAGCAGCTTCATCTGGTCGCTATCGGGGGAGCCGGCGGACATCGCTGACGATCCTATCCAAGTCGTAGATGAGCTCGTGGGCGTGCCAGAGGATCAGGAAGATCACGCACAGCAGCCCGCAGATGATCACGTCGCCCCAGAACGTCTTGAACCGCAGCCGCAAGCCATGGACGACGAGGTAGCGCCGCAGGAGCGAGATGTACTTGTCCTCCCCCGCCAGCCACACGTACCAGCCCCAGAGCGACTGGGCCGTGACGATCGACGCGTAGATCGTGACGACGATCCCGAGCCAGCGGCGGAAGAAGTCGAACAGGTCGTCCGGTAGCATCACTCGCGGCTGAAGAGCGACCAGTGAACCGCGTGCGGGACGAACGTCTCGCAACCTTCGATCGCGACGTACCACTCTCCGCCGTCGAGCAACACGTCACTGACCTTGTACTTCGCGCCGCGCTTTAACTGGTGCCAGTCCGTCATCACCAGTTGCCCTTCGGCGCGCCAGGACGGCCGGTAATATACCTCTTCGCCGAAGTTGAACGGGGTGATGCTGGTCACGCCCGACTCCTAATCCTCGTCCATGACGTGGTCGACGGCCTTGCCGCCGAAGAGGAGCGAGCCGATGCGGACCATCGTGGCGCCCTCGGCGATCGCCATCTCGAAGTCGTCGCTCATGCCCATGCTGAGGTGCCGCAGGCCGGCGCCGCCGATCTTGTGCCAGCGCAGCTCCTCGAAGATCTCGCGGGTGCGGCTGAAGGTCTGGCGCACCTTCGCCTCCTGCGCGTCGAGCGGGGCCATCGTCATCAGGCCGACGATCTGCACGTTCGGCATCGAGTCGATCTGCTCGGCGAGGTGCACCGACGCCCCGACCGCGACGCCGAACTTACTCTGCTCCTCGCTGGCGTTCACCTGGAGCAGCACGGGCACGCGTTTGTTGATCTTGGCGCCGTGGGCGTCGATCTCCTCGGCGAGGCGCAGGCTGTCGACGCTGTGCACGAGGCTGGCGATCGGCAGCACCGGCTTGACCTTGTTCCGCTGGAGGTGGCCGATCATGTGCCAGCGCACCTTCTCGGGCGCGGCGGGGTCGCTGCGGTCGATCCGCCGTTGAAGGAACTCGTTGAGCTGCCCGGCGCGCTGGGTCAGTGCCTGCACCCGGCTCTCGCCGAGGTCGGCGACGCCGAGCTGAAGCACCTCGCGGATCTGCTCGGGCGCGGCCGACTTCGTGACGGCGACGAGCGTCACCTCCGACGGCTCGCGCTTCGCCCTGGTGGCCGCGGCGGCGATGCGGTCACGAACCTCGTCGAGCTTTTCCGCCAGCGGCGATTTCTTGACTGCCACGAACACTCCTTTGCCCACGAACCGGTCTCCGAGCCCGGGCATTATATGGACCGGCGGCCGGACCGGTAGGGTAAGACGCCCCACGAGCGAAAAGCGTCGCCTTCTCGCCGGCCGCTTCCGCCGGCTTCTCGCCGAAAACCTCCTCGCGCGTGCCCTGCCGATGGCGGCGTCGACCGCCGTCGGCGTGACGCGGGGCGCCGCCGCGCCCGTGAGGGCTCAAAAGCTGAAGACGCCTGCGACGCCCCCGCCTGACGTCATCGGTGTATCTCACGGGCCGGGGGGCGGTGGCGGCCCGGTGGGGCGGCGGCGGCGGAGCAGGTAGGCGGCGAACGAGCCGAGGCCGGCGAAGCGGTAGCCGGGGTCGACGTAGTGCCCGATCACGTAGAACGCGAAGTAGTAGAATCGGGCGAAGCACCAGATCGACAGCGTCAGCAGCAGCACCGTCTTGGCCGTCGGGTTCTCGAGCACGAGCGCGACGGCGGCGAGGATGCCGGCGAGGAGGAACAGGAATCCCTTGGCGTAGATCCATCTCGGGTTCGTCAGGTCGGCCATCGCGGGCGACGACGATAACCCCGCCGCGCCCCGGGCGGCAACTTCGGCCGGCGGCGGGGCGGGCGTAAGATGGTCTTGATGGACGAGGCCGGCAGTGAACCTCCGGGGCCGGACGACGCCGCCGACGCGGACCGCTTCCGCCGCGCGTTCGAGCGGATCGATGCGGCCCACGCGGCGGACCCGGCGGTCGTTCTCGTCGACGGCGCGCCGGTGCCGGCGGAACTGCTCTACGCCCGCCGGATGAGCCAATGGCTGCGGCGGCTCGAGCCGGGGGCGTCGGCGGCGCTGCGCCTCGCGACCCGGTGCCAGCACCTGCGGCGGTGGGAGATCCCACGCGACACGTACCCGATGACGCGCCCCGGCTACCTGCAATGGCGAACCCGGCTCGCGACGGTCCAGGCGGAGCGGGCGGCGGAGATCCTGCGCGACATCGGCTACGACGAGGCGACGGTCGCCTGCGTCGGCGCGTTGCTCCGCAAGGAAGGGTTGAAGTCGAACCCGGAGACGCAAACGCTCGAGGACGTGATCTGCCTCGTGTTCCTCGAGAATTACTTCGCCGGGTTCGCGCCGCGGCACGACGAGGAGAAGGTGATCGGCATCCTGCGCAAGACGTGGCGCAAGATGTCGGACCGCGGGCGGGAGGTGGCGCTGACGCTGGAGATGCCCGAGCCGGCGCGGGCGTGGCCGTCGCGGAATGAAATGCCTCTCGCGGCTTCGAGCATGAGGGCCGGATGTAGCAGTCGCGACGACAGGGCCGCGTCATCCCGAGGAGCGACAGCGACGAGGATCACGGGATAGTGGCACGCGTCCCAGCGGCCCGAGATGGGTCGGGTCGCTACCGCTCCGCTCGGGATGACATTGCTGCGGCTGCCACGCTCGACGGAGAACCGCTGTAGGTGCCGCGAGCGGCCGCGAGCGGCACGTGCGATTGTTTCTACTACGTTCGCGATTGCAGCGTCTTCAGGTCCGGCGCTGCGCGCCTCGATGTCCACCTCGAACAGTCGCTCGGCGTCGGCCTTGTGCGTGAGCTTCACGGGCGAGCCGTAGACGGCGCTCATCACGCGGCTCGAGGTCGGGGCGGACCGCGTCGAACGTTGCCGGCGTGTTGGGCGCGTTGAGACGGTCGTGGATGCGGAGCCGCGCGCGGGCGGTGTCGAACTTCACCTTCCCGCCGAGCGACGGGTCCCCTCGAGCAGCCACGGCCGCGAACAGCGCGGAGCCGAGGACCGTGCGGAGGCGCCGTCCTCCTGGTCGAGGTGGATGTTCGCCTCGTGCGAGACGATCAGCGTCCCCGGCCCGTCGGGGACGTGGGCGTAGTCGGCGACGTCGATCAGGAGGTGGCCGGGCAGCGCGTTGTCCCGGATCCACGAGTGGAAGACGGGGACGAACGCGTCGGGGGCCACCGACGGGACGCCGTCGGCGAAGAGCTTGATCGAGAGTTTGTGCGATGTCATTGAACTGGGATGTGAGCGCCCCCTAGGCGGTGACGGCCGGGACCTGGAGCACGTTCATCGAGCCGCGGTACTTCGCGTGGGCCTTGTGGGCGGCGTCGATGAACAGGTTCGCCTCGTCGACGGTCTTGTGGGCCGTGTCGGCGTTGAACCGCGCGTCCGCCGCCTCGTGGCGGGCGAACAGGTAGTTGGCGAACTGGCCGTGGTGGTACTGGTCCCAGAAGATCTTCGGCTCGACGAACCGCGTGCGGAACTCGCGGACGATCGTGTCGGCGTCGAACGGCACGTCGAGCCACTGGAGCTGCACGAGCGTGTGCGCCGCCTTCAGCATCGCCTTGTAGGCGAGTTCGTCGGCGGGCTGGTACTTGCCCTCCTCGAGCAGGAGCTGCGCCTCGAACGCGTGGCTCTCGGCCTCGGTGAATCCGAACTCCGCGAGCGTCACCACCTCGCCGGCGCACTCGCCCATGCCCATGTCGCCGATCGTGAACTCCCGCGGGTCGCCCCAGTCGCTGTAGAACGACGGGTCGACGCCGTGCGGCGGCACCGGCGCGAGGTCCTCCATCATCACCTTGAGTTCCTTCTTGCCGATGCGCTGGCAGAAGCCCTGGAACGTCTCGGCGCCCTGGCGCTGGGCGACGTAGCGGTCGGTGAGGCGCTTGACGACGCTGGGGATCTGCTTCGACGGGATCGCCCCGATCGCCAGCCCGTACGACCCGCCGTTCTCGCGCCACTTCCCGCCGAGCACGACCTGGAAGTGCGGCACGGTGTACCCGCCGACGTTGCGGCTGTTGCCGTAGAAGCCGATGTCCGAGACGTGGTGCTGGCCGCACGAGTTGAAGCACCCGCTGACCTTGATCCGCAGGCCCTTGACCGACTCGTCCATCCGCGCGCCCTGCTCGGCGAGGCGGGTGCGGAGTTCGCCCGCGAGGCCGCGCGAGCTGGCGATGCCGAGCTTGCAGGTGTCGGTGCCGGGGCAGGACGTGACGTCGACGATCGTCCCCGCGCCGCCGAGGCCGAGGCCGATCGCCTTCAGCTCTTGATACAGGGCCGGGACGTGCGCCTCCTTCACCCAGCGCAGGACGATGTTCTGCTCGACCGTCGTGCGCGCGTGGTCCGACGCGTACTTGTGGGTGACGTCCGCCAGCCGCCGCATCTGCTCGCTCGATAAGTCGCCGAGCGGCAGCGTGACGGTGACGGTCGCGAAGCCGGGCTGCCGCTGGCGGTAGACGTTGGTCTCGACCCACGCGTCGTATTCGGCGCCGAGCTTCTTGCCGTTCACGCTGAGCTGCACGACCTGCGGGCCGGCCTCGGCGGGCTTCTCCTCGTACTGCGGCACCTCGGCGAGGAACTTGCGCCAGTCCACCGGGTCTTCCGGCATCGTGCGCACCTCCTCGAACACCAGCCGGCGGAACTCGTCGATGCCGAGCTTCTGGACGAGGAACTTCACCCGAGCCTTGTTGCGGTTCTTCTTCTCCCCGAGCCGTGCGAACACCCGGCCGACCGCGCGGGCCAGCGGCAGCAGTTCTTCTTCGGTCACGAACTCCGCCAGCAGCTTCGCCTGCGCCGGGACGGCGCCCAGGCCGCCGCCGACGTAGATCTCGAACCCGCGGATCGTCCGGCCGTCAACTTCGCGAGTGGCGGCAATGCCGCCGAGGTCGTGGATCGACACGAGCGCGCACGCCTCGTGCTGGCAGCCCGAGAACGCGATCTTGAACTTGCGGCCGAAGTCCATCGTGTCCGGGTGGCCGAGCAGGTAGAACGCGACGGCCTTGGCGTACGGCGAGACGTCGAACACCTCGGTGTGGCAGACGCCGGCCAGCGGACACGCCGTGACGTTGCGGACAACACCTCGGTGTGGCAGACGCCGGCCAGCGGACACGCCGTGACGTTGCGGACGCTGTTGCCACACGCCTCGCGTGTCGTCACGCCGACGGCGGCGAGGCGGCGGAACATCTCGGGCCCGTCGTCGATGTGGATGTAGTGGAGCTGGATGTCCTGCCGCGTGGTCACGTGGCAGATGGCGTCGGAGTATTCCTCGGCGAGTTCCGCCAGCACGCGCATCTGCGTCGGGTTCATCGCGCCGAACGGGATCTTGACGCGGAGCATGCCCGGCGCGTCGAAGAACGTCTCGGGGCCCTTCGTCAGCGACGAGTAGGGTAGTTCCTGCTGCTTCACGCCGTCGTGCCGCCGGCCGTTGTCGTAGCGCTGGCCGTAGGCGCCGCGACGGAGTCGGGTTTCGGCGAAGACCTTCTCGTCGATCTTCCCCTGCTTGCGCAGCGCGATCTGGGCCTCGAAGCTGTCGATCTCCCGCGCCCAGTCCTCCCGGACCTGTCCGGCGAGCTTTTCCTTCCACGTCAGCGCACTCATAAGCGACTCCGCCACCCGCCGTTACGGGCGATCCTTTTACCGTGCCTCGATCGCGAAAACAGTCGGTGAAACGTTGCAGAATAGGGCAGCTTCGCCCCCGACGCAATCACCTTCGAAACACATGATAACCTATATCCCTATAGGTTTTCTATACAATCTTTTCCAGCCGTGGGGGTTGCTGCTTAATTGGCGTCAAGAAATAGACTTGCACCGACGGGAGACAGGAGGGATGCTACAATTGTGCTTCGAACGCGAATTGAACAACGGAGCTACCGGGCCCGGTCTAAGGACCGCGCAATAACGTTCCGATGCGGCGGGGCAACGATCGTGGCGGTTGCGGATGGCGTCGGCGGCCGGAGTGGCGCGGAGCGGGCGGCGGAACTTGCGATCGAATCGGTTCGGCGGGGCGCGTGCGGCCTGCCGAACCTCGGGGACCCTTCGGCGTGGACGACGCTGCTCGCAACCATCGACCTTGACCTGCACGATGATTCGTCCGCCGGCGAGACGACCCTCGTCGTTGTCGCGACCACCGACGCCGGACTTTGTGGCGCATCCGTCGGGGATTCCGAGGCGTGGGTCGTCAGGGACAACGTGATCGACCGGCTGACGACCGGCGGTCGACGGAAGCCATATCTCGGCTACGGCGCGGCGACGCCGTTCGGCTTCTCGTCGCCACCCCTCGCCGGCGCCACGCTCCTCGTCGCGACCGACGGCCTCTTCAAGTACGCGGACGAGGCACGCATTTGTGACGCCGCGCTGAATCCGAACCTGAACGCGGCCGCGTCGACCACGGCCGAACTCGTCCGGAACGGGGCGGGAAGCTTCTACGACGACCTCGCGCTCGTGCTCGTCCGGGACGGGTGAGTCGGCAGACGCTCCCGGCCCCGCTGGTCGCTGCCGGCGGGCGCCGCTATCATCCGTGCGAGAAAGTATGGCAGTCGCGGCACGAAACAAATCCCGGGCGGGGGTCGACGTGATGTTCCGCGCCTTCTCCGACCGCACGAGACTGCGCATCCTGCACCTGCTCCGCGACGGGGAACTGTGCGTCTGCGACCTCGTCCGCGTGATCGACGCGCCGCAGCCGAAGATCTCGCGCCACCTCGCCTACCTCCGCAAGGCCGGCCTCGTCAATGCCCGAAAGCAGGGCCTGTGGAGCTACTACACCCTCACGCCGGCCGCGAACGCGTTCCACGCGAAGTTGCTCGACTGCCTGTCTCACTGTTTCGACCACGTGCCGGAACTCGCCCGCGACCTGCGAAAGCGCGGCGACTGCTGCGGCGGCGCCACCACGTGCTGCGACCCTTGACTCTTTTTTCTCGACTACATACGCTTGGGCGGATATAAGGACCGGGGACAGCCGGAGGTGATCGTGCCAGAAGATTCGTCCGAGATAAACGGGGCGGGGGGTAAGCCGAACGTATTGTTCCTCTGCACCGGCAACGCCTGCCGCAGCCAGATGGCCGAGGGGTGGGCCCGGCGGCTGAAGGACGATTCCATCGCGGCGTACTCCGCGGGCACGAGCCCGCACGGCATGAATCCCCGGGCGATGCAGGTGATGGCCGAGGCGGGCGCGGACATCGCCGCGCAGTGGTCGAAGCACGTCGACGACCTGAAGGACGTCCGGTTCGACTACGTCATCACGGTCTGCGACAACGCGAACGAGGCGTGCCCGGTTTTCCCCGGCCGGACGAAGCGCATCCACGTCGGTTTCGAGGACCCGCCGCGGCTCGCGCGGGACGCTAAGAGCGACGAAGAGGCGCTCGTCCACTACCGCCGGGTGCGGGACGAAATCCGCCGGTTCGTGGAGAACATCGAGCGCACGCTCGCCGCCGCCCCCGACGCCCGCTGAACGCCCCGCGAACCGCCGCCACGCGCGGGACGCCCGCCGCCGAACGTACGAGAAGGAGCAGCGATGGTCGCCAAGCCCATGGTCCTGATCCTCTGCACCGGCAACTCGTGCAGAAGCCAGATGGCGGAGGGCTTCCTGAAGGCGCACGCGGGCGACCGCTTCGACGTCCACAGCGCCGGCACCGACCCGAAGCAGGAGGTGCACCCGCTGGCGATCCGGGTGATGGCCGAGGTGGGGATCGACATCTCGCGGCAGCGTCCGCAGGACCTGCGCGACTTCCTCGGCCGCCGGCCGGTGCGCCACGTGCTGATCGTCTGCGACAAGGCGAACGGCACCTGCCCCCGCATCTGGCCCGGCGCGTTCACCCGCACCTGCCTGCCGTTCGAGGACCCCGCCGATTTCCACGGGCCCGCCGGGGAGACGCTCGACGTCTTCCGCCGCGTGCGCGACGAGATCGCTCAGGCGATGCGGGCGTGGGAGCCCGAGGGGGTGCGCACGTGAGGCGGCAGTGCGTGGCGGAAATCCTCGGCACGTTCACCCTCGTCTTCGCCGGCACCGGTGCGATCGTGATCAACGACGTGACCAGCGGCGCGGTCGGCCACGTCGGCATCGGGCTGACGTTCGGCCTCGTCGTGATGGCGCTGATCTACGCGCTCGGCGACGTCTCCGGCGCCCACTTCAACCCGGCCGTCACCGCCGGGTTTTGGCTGGCGGGCCGACTGTCGACGCGCGCGGTGGCGCCGTACGTGATTTGCCAACTGGCCGGCGGCGTCGCCGCCAGCGTCGTCCTGCGCCTGCTGTTCCCCGGCAACCACGTCTCGCTCGGCGCGACGCAGCCCGCGGGGTCGGACCTGCAATCGCTCGTGCTCGAGACGATCCTCACCGCGATCCTGATGTTCATCATCCTGTGCGTCTCGACCGGCCCGAAGGAGGTCGGCGTGATGGCGGGCATCGCGGTGGGCGGCGTGATCGGGCTCGAGGCGTTGTTCGCCGGGCCCATCTGCGGCGCGTCGATGAACCCGGCCCGGTCGATCGCGCCTGCCGTCGTTTCGGGGAACCTGTCGTCGCTGTGGTTGTACCTCGCGGGCCCCGTGCTCGGCGCGGCGATCGCGGTGCCGTGCTGGAGACTGACGCGGAGCAGACCTGCCGATCCGCCCGTCGAGCCGGCGCGGCCGCCGGTGGCGGCACCGGTGGCGGCGCCGGTGGAAGTGGCGGCCGCGGACGTGGGAAGTGTGTGAGCGAGGCGGAGCTTTATCCGGGCCGTCGCGGCAAGGAAAGAACAGGAGCGTCAGAGATGTCGGACTCGATGATCGACGAAGTGCGTTCGAAGTACGGCGCGGTCGCCGCCAGCGGCCTCACCGACGCGCACGCCGGCGTGCGCGCGGTCGCCGAGGCGTTCGGCTACGCCCCGGGCGAGCTCGACGCCGTGCCCGCCGAGGCGAACATGGGCCTGTCCTGCGGCAACCCGACCGCCTTCGCCAGCCTGCGGGCCGGCGAGGTCGTGGTGGACCTCGGGTGCGGCGGGGGGCTGGACGTCTTCCTCGCGGCGCAGAAGGTCGGCTCCACCGGCCGCGCGATCGGCATCGACATGACGCCGGAGATGATCGACCGCGCCAAGGCCGCCGCGGCGCGCGGCGTGGGCGGGCGGGCGTTCGAGAACGTCGAGTTCCACCTCGCGACGATCGACAGGTTGCCGCTGCCCGACGCGAGCGTGGACGTGGTGATCAGCAACTGCGTGATCAACCTCGCTCCGGACAAGGACGCGGTGTTCCAAGAGGTCGCCCGCGTGCTGAAGCCGGGCGGCCGCCTCGCCGTGAGCGACATCGCGCTGAAGAAGGACCTGCCGGCCGACCTCGGCGAGAGCATCGCCGCCTACGTCGGCTGCATCGCCGGCGCGATCCGCGTCGTGGACTACGAGCGCGGGCTGCGCGCGGCGGGCTTCTCGGGTGTGGAGGTGGTGGACAGCGGCGTTGACCTCAACGCCTACGGGCAGGTGGAAGGGCAGGGCGGGTGCTGCTCGCCGCCGATGAACGCGACGGCGAGTTCCTCCGGCGGGCGGTTGGCGGTCCTGGCGGCGCCGTCGTGTGGCACGGCGCCGGCCGGGTCGACCGTTCACGAGGGTCTCGCCGACCTGCTCCGAAAGCACAACGTGAACGACTACGCCGCGAGCGTGAAGGTGTACGCGGTCAAGCCGTAGCGGCTCGTGCCGGCCCCGCGCGCGGGTTCAGTCGACGCGGGGAACCTGTTGCTCACGGGCTTCCGCGGTCACTGCAACGTGGCCGACTTGTACAGTCGGAATAGCATTTATTAGCAGTGGGTTTCACAGCTTCAATATTTGCTCAGACCTGCCGGTAGGGCGCTGTGCGGCCCCCGCAGTGCGGATAGATTGCGCCGCACGTGCAGAGCGCCCCGACGACTCCAGATCCGGTAGTTGACGAGGGAAGCCTCGCGGTGGAAGAGGCCGACCTGCGCGGCGGGGGCGGGACGCTGCACCGACGCTCGATCTACGCGCCGGGCGAGACGATCGCCCGGTTGGCGGTCTTCCACGGCTACGGCGACCACAGCGGGCGGTACGTGTCCTTCATGCGGTGGATGGGGGCGCGCGGCGTCACGTGCCACGCGCTGGACTTCCGCGGCCACGGTCTCTCCGAGGGCCGCCCCGGGTACGTCCGGCGATGGCCGCAATACCTCGACGATCTGCGCGACTTCCTCGCCCTCCCCGACCTCGGCGCGGGCGGCGGTGACCGCCGCGTCCCATGTTTCGCCCTCGGCCACAGCCTCGGCGGTCCCTCGTGCTTGCCGTCGCCGGCACGCGGGCCTGCCCGGCGTCGCGGGCTGCGTGCTGATCTCGCCGTACCTGCGCGCGCGCGACGCGGGTGCCGATCGTAAACGGCTCGTCGGGCGGGTTGCCAACGTATTCGTCCCCTGGCTCCGCCTCCCGACGGGCCTGTCGGCCGGCTCGATGTCGAGCGACCCGCGCATGATCGAGGACAGCCGCGCCGACCCCCTCCTGCTGCGCACCGCCACGCCGCGGTGGTTCTTCGGCGCGGCCCGCGCCCAGGCGGACCTGCCGTCGTCGGCGGGCCGGTTCACGCTCCCGCTCCTCTGCCTCGCCGGCTCCGCCGACGTGATCGCCGATCCCGGCGCCGCCGCCGAGTTCTGCGCGGCGGCCGGCTCGACCGACAAGACGTTCCACCTCCTCCCGTCCCGGCGGCACGAACTGCTCCGCGAGTCCGACCGTCACGCGACGTTCGGCCAGATCTACGCCTGGATCCGCGAGAGGGTGCGGCCGCGGTGAACGCGGTGGCTTAGTAGGTCATCGGAAATGCAACCGCAGAGGCGCGGAGACGCTGAGGCAACCGCGGAGGGAGGACCGGGGATCGCGCGACGGTTCTCAGCATCCGCGTCGGCGCTGCGCATCTCGTTGCCGCTCAATTTCCGTTGCTGTCGTCATCTTCCGGTTTTGCCATTTCCACCTCCTTTGACCCGCCGACGAGCGGACGCATACTGAGACGCGCATGAAGCTTTACCTAACCACGTCCGGGCCGGTCGTGCAGGCGGGCGGGAAGTACGCGTCGCTGGGGTCGACCCCGTGGGACGACCTCGTCAATGACGACGACCTCCTGCGCCGGCTCGCGGAGGCTGTCAGTAAAAACGCCGCGGACGGCCGGGTGCCTTTAAATGGTGCGCTCCTGCCGCCGGTCGGGCAGCAGGAGGTGTGGGCCGCGGGGGTGACGTACCTGCGCAGCCGTGACGCGCGGATGGAGGAGTCGAAGGCGGCGGGGGGCGGCAGCTTCTACGACCGCGTCTACGACGCCGACCGGCCGGAACTGTTCTTCAAGGCGACGCCGCACCGCGTGGTGGGCCACGACCAGTACGTGCGCCTCCGCAAGGACTCGAAGTGGAACGTGCCGGAGCCGGAGCTGGTGCTGCTCGTGAACCGGCGCGGGCGGATCGTCGGGTACACGATCGGCAACGACATGAGCTCGCGCGACATCGAGGGCGAGAACCCGCTCTACCTCCCGCAGGCCAAGGTGTACGACGGCTCCTGCGCGCTCGGCCCGTGCGTGCTAGTCGCGTCCGAGCCGCCGCCGACGAGCACGGAGATCCGCATCGAGGTGAGGCGCGGCGGCGAAGCGGTGTTCACCGGCCGCACGTCGCTCGCGCAGATCAAGCGCGGGTTCGAGGAATTGGTCGAGTACCTCTTCCGCGACAGCACGTTCCCGGTCGGCTGTTTCCTGCTGACCGGCACCGGCATCGTCCCGCCCGACTCGTTCACGCTCCGCTCGGGTGACGAGATCGCCATCACCATCGACCCGATCGGCATCCTGCGGAACGTCGTGGCGTAGTCCGCACCCGTCGTCCACGTCGGCGAAGCGTTGCAGTCGCGCGGTGGCGTACTTATCAACACGTGTCGGCCACCGGACGGAAGAGTCTAGCACTGAGTTCTCGAATGAAGGCGAAAGCAGCCGTCCTGTTCGAGCCGCGCCGGCCGCTGGAGGTGGTCGAGGTCGACGTCGCGCCGCCGCGGGTCGGGGAGGTGCTCGTGCGGATGGCGGCGGGGGGCGTGTGCCACTCCGACCTGCACGTGATGCGCGGCGAGCTCGTCGCGCCGCTGCCGGCCGTGCTGGGGCACGAGGGGGCGGGCGTGGTGGCGGAGGTTGGGGCGGGCGTGACGTCGGTGGCGATCGGCGACCACGTGGTCCCGTTGTGGCGCCTCAGCTGCGGCAAGTGCGCGTTCTGCACCGGCGGCCGCCCCGCGCTGTGCGCGTCGGGCACGCGCGTCCGAAACACCGGGCTGCTGCCCGACGGCAGCACCCGCTTCTCCCTGAACGGACGGCCGATCAGGTACTACGCGGGCGTCTCCACGTTCGCCGCCTACTCCGTGATCCCGGAGAAGGCGCTGCTGAAGATCCCGCCACACGTGCCGCTCGGCGCCGCGGCCCTGCTCGGCTGCGCCGTCGTGACCGGCTACGGCGCGGTGGTGAACGCGGCGCGGGTCAAGCCGGGCGACACGGTCGCGGTCTTCGGCGCGGGCGGCGTCGGGCTGAACGTGATCCAGACGGCCGCGCACGCGGGGGCCGCCCGCCTGATAGCCGTGGACCCGGGGGCGGGCGAAGCTCGCCACGGCGGCGTCCTTCGCCGCCACCGCCGTCGTCGACGCCACCCGCGCGATCCGGCCGCCGCCGTACGCGGCATCACCGACGGGCGCGGCGTCGACTTCGCGTTCGACGTCGTCGGTCATCCCACGGTCACGCGGCAGGCGTACGACGCGCTCGCCCGGCGGGGCACGCTGGTCGTCGTCGGGACGCCCACCGGCACCGAGGCGTCGATCCCGATGACGTCGCTCATGTACGAGGAGCGGACGATCGTCGGCTCCTCTACGGCTCCGGCGACCCCCGCGCCGACATCCTGAAGATCATCGACCTGATCGACGCCGGGCGCGCTGACGCTCGACGGCCTCCTGACGCGCACGTACCCTCTGGAGCAGATCAACGAGGCGTACGACGCGCTCGGCCGCGGTGAGGTCGCGCGGAGCGTCGTCACGTTCTGACCGTCGAATTCCTTACCCACGGCACGCGCATGCAGCAGCTTCACGGCAAACACTACATCGGCCTGGAGACCGCCGCCCGCGGCGAGTCGACGTTCACGGGCGTCAACCCAAGCACGGCCGCGCCGCTGGCGCCGGATTACCGCGACGCGACGCCCGACGAGGTCGACCGCGCGATGAGCCTCGCCGAGGCGGCGTTCGACGATTACCGCGCGCGGCCGGCGGACGAGCGGGCGGCGTTCCTGGAGCGGATCGCAGCGGAGATCGACGCGCTCGGCGAGCCGTTGATCGAGCGGGCGGCGGCGGAGACGGCGCTGCCGGCCGAGCGCCTGCGAGGTGAGCGGGCGCGCACGTCGAACCAACTGCGCATGTTCGCGCGGATGGTGGCCGAGGGGTCGTGGGTGCAGGCACGGATCGACCGCGCGATTCCGGACCGCAAGCCGCTCCCCAAGCCCGACCTGCGACGGATGCTCGTGCCGATCGGGCCGGTCGTCGCGTTCGCCGCAAGTAACTTCCCGCTGGCGATCTCCGTCGCCGGCAACGACACGGCCGCCGGGCTGGCTGCGGGGTGCCCGGTCGTCGTCAAGGCGCACCCGGCGCACCCCGGCACGTCCGAGCTGGTGGCCGGCGCCGTGGCCGCCGCGGTGCGGGCGGCGGGCGTGCACCCGGGCGTCTTCTCGATGCTGCACGGGCGCGGGCACGAGGTGGGACTGGCGCTCGTCCGCCACCCGCTGACGCGGGCCGTCGGCTTCACGGGTTCGCTCCGCGGCGGCCGGGCGATCTTCGACGCCGCCAACGCCCGCCCGGAGCCGATCCCGGTGTTCGCGGAGATGGGGAGCACGAACCCGGTCTTCATCCTGCCCGGGGCGCTCGCCGAGCGCGGCGCCGCGATCGCGGAGGGCCTGAAGAATTCGGTGACGCTCGGCGTCGGACAGTTCTGTACGAACCCCGGCCTCGTCCTGACGATCGCCGGCGACGCGACGACCACGTTCGTCGAATCGGTCGGGCGCCTTATGACCGGCGCGGCGTGCGGCACGATGCTCTACCGCGGCATCCGCGACGCCTACGCCGACGGCGTCCGGCGCTTCGCCGCCGTGCCCGGCGTTACCGTCGCCGCATCCGCCGCGACTGCCGGACAGGGGGACGCGCTCGCGGCGGCGCCCACGCTGTTCACGGCCGACGTCGGGACGTTCCTCGCGAACCCGACACTTCACGAAGAGTTGTTCGGGCCGTCGACGCTCGTCGTTACCGGCCGCTCGAAGGCGGACCTCGAGCGCGTCGCGCGCGGCCTCGAGGGGCACCTGACTGCTACCGTCCACGGCACGCCCGCCGATCTCGAGGAGTACCGCGACCTCGTGGCGATCCTCGGCCGCAAGGTCGGTCGGCTCGTGTTCAACGGCTTTCCCACGGGGATCGAGCCGTGCCCGTCGGTCCACCACGGCGGCCCCTATCCCGCGACGACCGACGCCCGCTCCACGTCGATCGGCACCGCCGCCGTCGAGCGCTTCGTACGCCCGCTCTGCTACCAGGACTTCCCGCAGTCCGCGCTCCCGCCCGAGCTGCGCGACGAGAACCCGCGCGGCGTCTGGCGCATGGTCGACGGCGAGATGACGAGGGATGTGGTGCGGTGACCAGCCAGAGCACCGGGGTGGACGACGTAGCGACTTCGAACGCCGCGCGAGCTTGCTCCCACGGATCCGCGCGATCGGTGCCCGATTATCGAATGCTCGATTCCACCGACCGGACGAGGCGCCGCTCCAGCGCCCGGTCGCGGCCCGTTGCGTACCAATACTCGACCGGTACGTCGACGCCTTGGTCGCGCAGGCGGTTGCCTTCGACGAGGTGCTCGTTGGAGAAGATCTCCTGGTACTGCATCGCCGACGTCAGTCGACGCTCGGTGGCCGCGTAGCGTTCGACGATGACCGTCGGCGTGGCCTCGAAGGAGCCGTCGTCGAGCCGGGCGACGTTCCAGTCGACGGTGCGGCGGACCGTGGCGAGCGTGCTTTCGCCGACGTCGCCGATCGTGGCCACGTCGTTGCGCCAGACCTCGAACGCCTGCTTCGAGACGAGCGGCAGCGTGGTGAGCCGGCCGCCCCGGAAGTCGACGCGGTCGATCACGTACGACGCGCCGACCGTCGCCCGGCGGCAGGCGCGCCAGAGCGCGTCGAAGTCGTCGTGCCGCGCCGACGCCGTCGCCGGCTGGCGCGCCCAGTAGGCGGCCGTCGCGCGCTCGTCCGGCACCCGCGTCGCGTCGAGGCCGGCGTTGGGGTCGGCCGCCCGGCAACCGGCGAGGACGAGAACGGCCAACGCCGCGGCAACCGCCGCGGCGACCGGCAGCCGCGCCCGGCGCGTTCGAGCGGTGGCGATCGTCGTCGCCGCGCGGACTTCGCGTGCCCCTCGAATCAGCGGGGTAGACCGCGCGGGGATCATGCCTTCTCCGCGGCCAGGGGCTGGGCGACGGGCTGCCTGGTCGGCGGGTGATCGGACGGGCGGACGACGGTCCACTGCTCGCCGACCGTGTGGATGATCACGCCGTTCATCGTGCCCGGCATCGCCGGCGACCAGCCGGCCACGACGAGCACGCGGTCGCCGGGGGCGGCCAGGCCCTTCGCCTGCACGATCGCGTCGGCCTGCAGGATCGAGTTGTTCATGTCGCGCGGCGTGTCCATGTGGTACGCGAGCACGCCGTAGTGCATCGCCATGCGGCGGAGCACGCGCGGGTTGAGCGACAGCGCGACGAGCGTGACCGGGAAGTGGTGCTTCGAGAACAGGCGCACCGTCTCGCCCGTCTGGCTCCAGATCACGACGAGCTTCGGCTTCAGGTCCTGCACGATCCGCCACGCGCCGCGCGCCAGCGCCATCGCCGCCTCGCTCGCGTTCACCTTCGGCGCGCGCGACTCGTCGGCCGTCGTGCGGAGGTACTCCTCGGTCACCTGCGCGACGTGGTTCATCGTGAGGACGGCCCCGAGCGGGAACTTGCCGACCGACGTCTCGGCGCTGAGCATGACCGCGTCGGTGCCGTCGAAGATCGCGTTGGCGACGTCGCTCACCTCGGCCCGGGTCGGCGACGACGCCTCGACCATGCTCTGGAGCATCTGCGTCGCGACGATCACCGGTTTGCCCGCGCCGCGGCAGCGGCGGATCAGGTCCTTCTGGATGATCGGCACCTGCGCGACGTCCATCTCCACCCCGAGGTCGCCGCGGGCGATCATCAGCCCGTCCGACGCGTCGAGGATCGCGTCGATCTCCTGCAGCGCCTCGGCCTTCTCGATCTTGGCGATGAGGTGGATCTCGCTGTGCTTGCGCTGGAGGTGCCAGCGGAGCATCTTCATGTCGTCGGCCTTGCGGACGAACGACAGCGCGAGGAAGTCCAGGTCGTTGGCGATCGCCCAGTCGGCGCACTCCCAGTCGAAGTCGGTGATGCTCGGCACGTTCACGAGCGTGTTCGGGAGGTTGATCCCCTTGGCGCTCTTGACGATCCCGCCGGCCGTGCAGCGGCAGACGAGCTCGTCGGCCGTCTTGGCGGTGCAGACGAAGCGGAGCAGGCCGTCCTCGATCAGCACGCGGTGGCCGACCTGCACGTCGTCGACGAAGTTCGGGTAGGTGCAGCTGACCCGCCCCCGCTCCCCGAGGACCGGCTGCCGCTGGACGACCAGGTCCTGCCCGACCTCGATCGGCATCCCGCCGGTGCCGTCGTGGTCGGCGACCTTGCCGAGGCGGATCTTCGGGCCGCACAGGTCGCCCAGGACCGCGATCGGCTTGCCGAACGCCTGCGCCGCCTCGCGGATGTTCGCCAGCGTCTGCGCGTGCGAGTTCAGGTCGCCGTGCGAGAAGTTCAGGCGGCACACGTCCGCGCCGGCCTCGAACAGCGAGCGGAGCGTGTCGACCGTCCCGACGGCGGGACCCATGGTGGCTACGATTTTTGTTCGGATCATGGTGACCAACCGCGCGCTGCCGTATCCCAGTTCAACGCGATGCCGTCGCGTTGTAGCATGCGACCCCGGCCTAGACAATCGGACCGCCGGCCGCGGCCCGGCGGGCAGGCGGTTTATCGATTGCCGGCGGCGTCGGCGACGATTACGCTAAGCCTCGGCGCGGCGTCGGCCGGTGAGCGACGCGACTCGTGGCGGGGCGGTCGTAAATCCCGCGCCCGTGCCGCCGGGTGATCACGCCGAACGCCGCGCGCCGGCACGGCCTGCGGAGACGAGCCGCGCCGGTCCTCCCGCCTTCGGTGTTATACTACCTCTGTCGCCGGGCACGTGCCGCTGCCTCGATCCTGCGGCCGGTCGTCGCCCCGACGCCGCGTCGCAGGGCGCCTCGCCTACGTTCCCCGGGGGTTCTTGATGGCGACGAAGATCAGTTGCCCGTCGTGCCAAAAGTCCATCTACGTCGACGAGCAGGAGGGCGCGCAACTTCTCCTCTGCCCGGCCTGCGGCATCCGGTTCAACTCGCCGGCGCTTGAGTCGGTGGGGGAGGGAGACGTCGTCGATCCGCCCGCGGCGACGGACGTCGCCACCGATCCGGCCGAAGCACCCGCGAGCGGCAGCGCCGACGGTCCGATCGGGTCCGCCGCGCCGCCGAACGAGACGGCAGTAATCACGGCCGCCGCCGACCTCGCGACCTTCGAGATACGCGAGACGCCTCGTGACCCGTCGACGGCCGCCGTGCGAACGGTTTACGCGTCGCCGCCCGCGCCGGCCCATCGCCCGCTGGCGTGGCTCGCGGCTGGCGTCGTCCTGGGCATGATCCCCTCGCTCGTGGCGCTGGCGCTCGTCCTCCGCCACCAGGAGCGAACGGGCACGACGATCGCGGCGACGCCGGACGCGGCTGCCGTCGTCGACCTTCGACACGCATCGCCGCCGCCGCCCGCGCCCGCGGCGTCCCCTTCGCGGACCGCGCGCGCCGCCGATTCCGTCGCGCACGGCCCCGCGCCAGAGGACGCGTCCGGCATCGACACGTTATCGTGGCCCGCCCCACCCCCGGGAGCGCGACCCGTCGCGCCAGATGCCGGATCGATAACGCCCGGCGACGACCGCACCGCGGCCACCACCGCGCCCGCAGACGCCGGGGCCGACGACGAGCCGATCGACATGACCGCCGCCCCCGCGCCCGACGCCGGCGACGCGGCGGCGCCGGCACCCACGACCGCGCCGTCGGCGTCGCAGCCGTCGGCCATCTCGCCCGCGACCGCGGCGAGCGCGCCGACCACGCGGCCGCTCCGCACCGCCGTCGTCACGCGGCCGGCCCTGGCGCCCACGCCGATCCCCGCGACCGGCGGCGTCACCGACGAGATGATCGAGAAGTCGATCCGCGCGGGCATCGAGAACCTCGCGTCCAAGTTCAACCGCCGCTCGGGACAGATGGACGCCGACGCCGGCCGCAACGCGCTGGCGGTCTACGCGCTGCTCCAGGCGGGACTGGCGGTGAACGATCAGCGGCTCCACCCAGGGGGCCCGCTCGGGAAGGCGCTGCTCGACGGCGTTCGCGACGCAAAGTTCGATCGGAACTTCGAGACTTATTCGCGGGCCCTGCGCGTGTCGTGCCTGTCGTTGTTCAACCGTCGGCAGGACCGTCTGCAACTCCGGATGGACGTGAACAAGCTCGTGTCAGAGCACAAGAACGGCGCCTACGGGTACGGTTCGCATAGCCACAGCTCTTCACAGGGGTGGAGCGACAACTCGAACAGCCAGTACGGGCTGCTGGGGGTCTGGGCCGGCGCCGACGCGGGCGCGGAGGTGCCGATCAGCTATTGGGAGGACGTCGAGCGCCACTGGGTGGGATGTCAGTCGCCGAATGGGACGTGGGGTTACCAGACGGTCGACAGCAGCATGACGGTCGGCTCGGGCTTGTCGATGACCGCCGCCGGCGTCGCCTCGCTGTTCGTTGTGCGCGACCAGCTCGACGCGGCCCGGCCCGACTTCGTCCTCGGCCGCCCGCCGTTCTCCCCGTCGCTCGCCGCCGGCCTCGGGTGGCTCGAGACCGGCGGCAATGCGTTCCAGATCAGCGGCCACTACGGGTACACGCTGTACGGCGTCGAGCGCGTCGGGCTGGCGTCGGGGCTGAAGTACTTCGGCGCGCACGACTGGTACCGACGCCTCGCCGCCGACGCGATCTCCCGCCAGCAGCCCGACGGCGGCTGGGGCGACCCGGTCGAGACGTCGTTCGTCCTCCTGTTCCTCTCGCGCGGGCGGCACCCGATCCTGTTCAACAAGCTGCGGTTCGACGGCTACTGGTCGAACCGCCGGCGCGACCTGTCGGGCCTCACGCGGTACGTCTCGCGCGCGATGGAGCGGCCGCTGAACTGGCAGGTCGTCTCGATCAAGACGCCTTGGGACGACTGGGCCGACGCGCCGGTGCTCTACATCGCCAGCCACCGCCGGCCGCGGTTCTCGAAGGAGGAGTACGACAAGCTCCGCAACTTCGCGCTCGCCGGGGGCCTGATCTTCACGCACGCCGACGGCGGGATGATCGAGTTCGACAAGTTCGCGACCGACCTGGCGCGCAAGCTGTTCCCCGCCTACGAGTACACCGACGTGCCGCCCGGGCACCCGCTCTACACGACGCCGTTCAAGGTCGACGCGCGGCGCGTCCCGCTGAGGGCGATCAGCAACGGGTCCCGCGTGCTCATGCTGCACACGAGTGCAGACCTCGCCAAGACCTGGATGACGCGGCGCGACAAGACGATGCCGCACGTGTTCCAGATCGGCGCCAACCTCCACGTCTACGCCGCCGGCGCCCGCGACCTGCGCAACCGCCTGCAGTCGCCGCACCTGCCCGAGCCGCCGGGCGGCCCGCTGGCCGGCGTCGTGCGCGTCGCGCGGCTGGAGTACGCCGGCAACTGGGACCCCGAGCCCTGGGCGTGGACGCGGTTCGTCCGGCTGATGCGCTACCGGACCGGCACCGCCGTCGATGTCCTCCGCACGAAGTGGTCCGACCTGCGGCCCGAGACCGCGCCGTTCGCGCACCTGACCGGCACCGCCGGGCACGACCCGACCGACGCCGAGGTCGCCGCCACCCGCGCGTACGTCGAGGCGGGGGGCGTGCTGCTGATCGACGACTGCGGCGGGTCGCGCGTTCACCGACGCCGTCCGCGGCGGCCTCGCCCGCGCGCGTCGGCGGCGCGCCGTGCCGCTGCGGCCGGGTACCCACCCGCTGTTCGCGCCGGCCCGCCCGGCATGACCGCGCCGCCCGAGCCCGTGCTCCGCCCGTTCGCGTCCGGCCGCGTGAAGCCCGCCAACGCCGTGATCGAGGCGATCCCTTACGGCAAGGGCACGGTCCTGATCTCCCGGCTCGACGTCGTCAGCGGCCTGCTCGGCACCGGCACGTGGGGCATCACCGGCTACTCGCCGAAGTGGTCCGACGCGTTCGTGCAGAACGCGATCTTCTGGACGCTCGACGGCCAGCCCGACCCGCGCCGGCCGGCGCCACGCAACCGGCGCCCGCGACCGCGCCAACGCCGCCGTCATCCGACTCGCCGGAGCCGCTGCCGACCGCCCCACCTGCGCCGCCGCCGCCGTCTCGAATCGCCGACCAGCCGGGCCCAGCGCGTCCGCGTCATCCGTCGCCGGGTTTCCGCCATCCCCAAACCCTTGACCGCGCCGATGCCCCGCCACGGTTCGAGCGGCGTTCGGCGAGATCGCCGCCGCCGTCAGCCGCCCTCGTCGCCGGCTCGGCTTCGGCCGCCGGGTGATCGAGCGGGCTGGCGACGGCGACGGCGTTTCATCACGTGCGGGTAGATCATCGTGGTGTTGAGCGACCGGTGCCGTTGGCAGAGGACGCGAGTGGCGTTCAAGCACCGTATATTTAGTTTTCGTCGGTAGACTAGTAGTCACCCACCTCATGGCGTACCTGATCGCGGGCATCGTCGCGTTCGGAATCTTCCAGTTCTTCTGGTCGATCCGCCTGGCATATCGCCTCGAACGCTTTCAGCTAGCCGCCGGCTATCCCATCGTTGGTCATGTCCTACACACCCTCTGTGTCATCTTGGTCTGCGCGCACTTGCACCGAAGCAGTGGGACTGCGGCAGTTGCCCGGCTTTGTCCGGGTAGTGATCGCCGTGACCTGCATCGCTTTGCCGTTCATCCACGGATGGCTTTTAGTGCGATACACGAGACGTGGTGAGGAAGCCCGCGTCGTGGCGGCCAGCGGCGGCGGATAACGGGCAGGTGATTATGCGGCGGCTCTTGATTGCCCACTGCTTGAGTAGCTACAGCATCCTCGCAGGCTTCTGGGCCGTCGGCTGGCTGGATGGATCGCTTCCTCCGACCGACCAGAGAGTCCTGGCAATGAGCATCGCCGCCCCAGTTTGGATTCCCCTCGACTGCACGCTGGGCCTTTGGAACGACCACGGCATCCGCTGGCACAACGTCAAGCCCGGCTGCGGACACCTGCTGCTCACCGGCGGTTTCGTCCTTGCCCTCCGGTGGGCACACGCGCGGCGCCTGCGACGGCCGGCCGGCCGGTGTCCGACCTGCGGCTACGACCTCCGCGCGACACCCAGCCGCTGCCCGGAGTGCGGGACGGTCCCGGCGGAGACGGCTGCCGAATAACCCGCCGCTTCATTGGACCGCGGCCGCGGAACGTCTCTGCTGATTCGACGGTCGTCGGCGCGGACGCGGCCAGTGAACTGCAATCCGTTATGCACCTGCGGCCGTGCGGCAGGGCGGGAGCGAGATCGTATGGCGACCATCGCTTGGGATCGGCTGCTGGAGACCTGCTACAAGCGGAAGGCCGACGTGGCGCTTCTCGCGCCGGGAAGTCCGCCTGTGGTGCGCGTTGATCAGTCTTGGCGATCGCTCCAGGTGTCTCCGCTAGAGCCGGGGGACGTGAAGGCGATGGCCTCCGAGATACTGCGCCCGGGGCCGGAGGCGGAGGCGGACGGCTACGCCTACAGAGACTTCTGGTTTGGGGATGTAGCCTTCTTTCGAGCGATGGCGTTTGGCTATCCGGAGACGACGTTGCTCGTCGTGTCGCCGACCGCTCCGACTCGTCCGCCACCGGCCGATCCGCGTTTCCCGAACGCAGGAGCATAAGCCGCCGATGCAATGGACCGAGCAGGCGGCGAAGCTTCTTGTGGATCGAGAGCCGGCGCGGCACCGGCTCGGCCACTGATCGGCCTTCCATTATCCTCCGCAATCGCCTGACGACGAAGACGAAGAAGCGAGTCTCAGCCGCTGGATGACCGCGTCGGACCAGGTGCGCGGGCTGCCCGGACGGGGCGGGGTCGTCGCGTCGCGGCGGAGGATGTCGGGCCCCGCCGCCGCTCGCCTCACGGCTCCTTCGTGTCGGGGTCGCCTTTCGTCTCGAACACGAGCAGGTAGGGCACCGCGCGGTTCTTGTCGGTGTCCATGAAACTATTGAAGGGCGGGAAGTTCAGCCGGATGACGTAGTTGTGGTTCGGCTCGAGCGTCACGGGCAGGACGAACGTGCGCGAGTCGGCGTCGTAGCTGGCCTTGCCGCGGGGCTTGGGGAACGATTCGTCCGACTCCTGCGCGAACGAGAAGTTGCCCGGGATCATCTCCTTGCTGAAGGTGACGCGGATCTCCCTGACGTCCGGGTCGACGTTCGTGTCGCCGGACGCGGGGACCGTGCGGACGACCACCGGCGGCCGGTCGGCCACGCCGAAGCCGGCGGGCATCTTCGGCTTGGCGGCGGGCGCCACCGCACCGTCGGCCGGGGGGGCGGGTTTGGCGGTGGGATGGGCCGGTCCGGCGGCCGGCGGCGACTTCGCCGACGTGGCGGCCGGGTCGGCCGGGGCGAGGGCAGCGGGTCGGGCGGGGTCGGTTTCGGTCCCGGTCCCCGACGCGCCATACACGACGGCCACGCCGCCGGCGCCGGCGGTCAGGCCCAGCACGGCGACGGCGGTTCGGATGCGTGCGACGGTCATCATGAACAGTGCTCCTTTCGCGATGGTGAAGGCGATCGCTCCCGTGGCCGCGCCCGGGAGGGTGGCGGACGCCGTCGCGGCCGCGGCGAGGGCCGCGGGGGCGGGGCGCACGCACTGGCTCGACAGCAGCGGCGCCAGGGTCGCGGCCGGCGCGTCGACGCCGCGGCGTTCGAGTCGGCCGCGCAGCTTGCGGACGGCGCGGCTGAGGCGCTGCTTCGCCGCGTCGATCGACACGCCGAGCGACGCCGCCACGTCGGCGATCGAGCGGTCCTCGTAGTACCGCAGCAGCAGCGCCGCCCGGTCGGCCGGCGGGAGGGCCCGCACGGCGTCGTCGAGCAGCGGGGCGACCTCGCGCCAGAGCAGCGCCGCGCTCGGGTCGGCCGAGCACAGGCCGCCGGGCGGGCCCGCCCGGCCCCGGGCGATGCCCGCTCGTCGCTCGTGCCGCCGCCGGCGCGCCTCGATCTTCAGCGCGTGGGCGGCGGCGTAGCGCGTCGTGCGCAGGAGCCACCCGGCGAGCGGCGCGGCGCGCCGGAGCGACCCGGCCCGGCGGGAGAGGATCACGAACACCGCCTGCGTCACGTCCTCGGCGAGCGGCCCGCCCCCCGCCCGCCGCCGCGCCGCCGAGTGGACGAGGTCGACGTACCGCCGCACGAGCGTCGCGATCGCACGCTCGTCGCGCTGCTGCGCCCACGCGCGGAGCAGGCGCACGTCGTCCGGCAGGTCCGCAGGTTCGGACCACGCGCCGTCGGGGCCCGCGGGCACCGCCGGCGGCGACGCCGCGACCAGATGCACGTCCGTCATCGCCCTTGAATGTACGGCCGACGATCCCGGTGACACAGAAAATTCGAACGGCCACGGGTTCGTAGCGCGAGCGGCGCGCGCGGACCTGGGCAGGAATGGCGTTTACGAAGGTAGCAGTCCCTTCACCCTCGGAGGCCTTTGATGAGACTTCGCATGCTCGGCGTCGTGGCGGTCATGGTGCTTCTAACGTGTGGCGAGGTGTCGGCCGTGAAACGCCAGTTCGATCTGACCGTGGAGAATCTGAAGCGGGCTGGCTTCGCCGTGTCGAGCAGGAAGGGCGACGACGGCGCGATCGACGTGACCGTCACGCGCGATGTGTCCGAGGCCCGGAAGGTCGACCCTGCGTCCGATCTCGAACTCCGCCGTTACGCGACATTGGAGGTGCAGGGAGAGTCCGGTCTAATCGTGCGGTGCAGCCTTCAGCCGAAGACGGGCGACGGGGTCGTCTCGTACCGGTTCCAACTCGCGCCGGGGTATGTCGCTCACTCGCGCCTGACGGTCTCGGAGGTGGACGACTACAAGGAGAGCCTGCGCCGCGAGCACCTGATCGGCGGCGGCACGATCTTCACGATGAGGTTGTCCGACTTCGTCAAGCCATAACGACGGCGGCCCCGCGGCGGATCGTCGCCGACTCGATCTGCCAACAAAACGGCCCGCCGGCGCGTTTCCTTTTTTCGAAAACGTGCCGACGGGCCGGGTGCTGTACATCGGCCCGTTACGCCTTGGCGGCCGCGGCGGCGGCGGGGGGCGGCGGCGGCGGGGCGGCGACGCGGATGTGCGTTTCCTTCAGTTGGCGCTCGTCGATCGGCGCGGGGGCGCCGCACATGATGTCGGCGCCGCTCTGGGTCTTGGGGAACGCGATCACGTCGCGGATGTTGCTGATCCCGCGCAGGATCATCACCAGCCGGTCGAGCCCGAGCGCGATGCCGCCGTGCGGCGGGGCGCCGTACTGGAGCGCGTCGAGCAGGAAGCCGAACTTCCCCTTCTGCGCCGCCTCCCCGATGCCGAGCAGGCCGAAGACCTTCTGCTGCACGTCCATCCGGTGGATACGGATCGACCCGCCGCCGACCTCCGAGCCGTTGACGACGATGTCGTACGCCTTGCTCTTGATCGACTCGATCGTGGCGCGGTCGGCGCTGGCGAGGTTCGCCACGTCCTCGTCGAGCGGCGACGTGAACGGGTGGTGCGTGCTCGTGTAACGCCGCTCCTCCTCGTCGTACTCGAACAGCGGGAAGTTCACGACCCACACCCACGCGAACTCGGTCGACGGCTTCATCGCCAGGTCCTTGGCCATCTTCAGGCGAAGCTCGCCGAGCACCTTGTGGACGATCTTCGGCCGGTCGGCCGCGAACGCGAGGAGGTCGCCGTCCTTGGCGCCGGTGCGCTCGATGAGCTGCGCGGCGATCGGCTGGATGAACTTGGCGACGCCGGTGTCGAACCCGGTGCCGACGACCTTCGTCACGGCCAGGCCCTTGGCGCCGAAGCCCTTCGACCATTCCGCGAGCGCGTCGGTCTCCTTGCGCGTCAGCTTCGCGCCGCCCCCGACGACGATCGCCTTCACCATCGGCGCGTTCTTGAAGACGCCGAAGTCGGTGGTGTGGGCGAGGTCGGTGATGTCGTGGAGCTGCATGCCGAACCGCAGGTCCGGTCGGTCGGAGCCGTAACGGCTCATCGCCTCGTCGTACTCCATGTGCGGGATCGGGTCCGGCCCTTCCTTCCCGAGAACGTCCTTCCAGATGCGGCGCAGCAGGCCCTCCATGATCGCGATGATGTTCTCGCGGTCGATGAAGCTCATCTCGACGTCGAGCTGGGTGAACTCGGCCTGGCGGTCGGCGCGGAGGTCCTCGTCGCGGAAGCACCGGACGATCTGCATGTACTTGTCGCACCCGCCGACCATCAGGAGCTGCTTGAAGAGCTGCGGCGACTGCGGCAGCGCGTAGAAGCTGCCGGCGGCGAGGCGGGCGGGGACGATGAAGTCGCGCGCGCCCTCGGGCGTGCTGCGGGTGAGGAACGGCGTCTCGATCTCCCAGAACCCGAGGTCGCCGAGGTACTCGCGCATGATGCGCGTCACGTTGTGGCGGACGCGCAGCGTCTGCTGCATCTCCGGGCGGCGCAGGTCGAGGTATCGGTAAGAGAGCCGCCGCTCCTCGTTGACGGTCTCGCGCTCGTCGGGTGTGAACGGCGGCGTCGGGGAGATGCTCCGCACCTCCATCGACACGACGCGCACCTCGATCTCGCCGGTCGGCAGCTTCGGGTTCGTCAGCCCCTCGCCGCGGGCGGCGACCTTGCCGCTCACGCTGATCACCCACTCGCCGCGGAGCTTGCGGGCCTCGTCGTGGGTGGCCTGGCCGCACAGGTCGGCGTCGAAGACGAGCTGGGTGAGGCCGTCGCGGTCGCGGAGGTCGATGAAGACGAGGCCGCCGTGGTCGCGGTAGGAGTGGACCCAGCCGGCGAGCTTCACCTCGGCAGCGCCGACGTCGGACCTGCGGAGCTGCCCGCAGGTGTGGGTGCGGTAACGGGTTTGGATGGCTTCCATGGTTGGCTCAAAGTGCCGATCGTCCGGTTCGCGGGCCGGCCCGGTCGTGATCGGAACACGACCGGCGGCCGACAAAGGGTCGGCAGTTTCCTTCTTTTCGCGGGAATCGCAAGGACGGGGGATCAACGGCAGACGCGCGGCACGGCGGGCGCGGGGCCGGCGACGCGAGGGCCGCGGGCGACACCGCGCCTAGGTATTAGCGTCGGCCTGCCGGAATGCTGCGGGGTGCATGACGCGGGGGAGTATACCGCGGGGGGCGGGGGAGCGGATCACGGCGAATCATTGCAAGGGACGTTGAAGTGACAATTCACCGCTGGCATTCCGGCGGCCTCTCGACTGGCATGTTTCGTGGGTGCAGTAAGTCGCGACCGCCGCCGTTCGAGGAGCGACAGGTCGGGAATGGATGCGGTGGAGATGGTGGGGGATGGTTGTGGATGCTGCTGGTTAGGGCCGCGGCCCTCGCGCCTTCCACGACACTTCATCGAGATCCGTCCGCCCTCCCCCCGAGAAGGGAAGAGGGGGCAAACGGCACGTCGATCCGCGCAAGATATCAATGGTCGGCGACTCGGTTCCAATCGCTACGGCACCGGCTTCCATTCCCGCTTGCCGAACCATTCGCGCATCACCCGCTCGGCCGGCTTGCCCTCCGGCGTGTAGCCGCGGTCGTCGGGGCCGCCGCGGCCGGGGGCCATTCCCAGATCATGAATCCGCCGAGGGCGCGAGTTGCCCCACCAGCTTCGGAAGAACCCCTCGTAGAGCTTGCGCTGAAGGTCGGTGTCGAGCGGCACCGACGCGATCGTGTAATCCCACGGCTCGTGGGCGGCGTTGCCCACGCTGCACCAGCCGACCTCCAGCAGGATCAGCGGCTTGCCGTGGCTCTTCTGGAACGCGAACAGGTCCTGCTGGATCTCGGCCCACCGCTGGCGGATCGTGTCCGGCGTGATCTCCCGCCGCTCGAGCGTGCGGTTGCCGATCCGCCCGAGGTTCCAGTAGCTGTTCATCCCGATCAGGTCGAGCTGGTCCCAGAACGGGACGGCCCGGTAGTGGTCCCAGTTGGACGAGTAGGTGATCTGCCCCTTGTAGATCTTGCGGACGAGGCGGATCGTCTTCGTCCACTCGCCGAGCTTCGACTCGGTGCTGACCAGTTCCGACCCGACCACGAACAGGTCGACGCCGCCGAGGCTGCGCCACCTCGGCGTAGTGCTGGATCACGCGCGGTAGCTGTCGAACCAATCCGCCCAGACCTCGGGGTTGATCGTGCCGCGCACTCGTTGCCGCGCGGGTTGTCGAGCAGGACGATCGGCATGAGCACGACGCGGAGGTTGCGGCTCTTGGCGTGCTTGATCAGCCGGGCCAGCGCGCCCTGGGGCGAGGGCGTCATGCGGAGGTCCATGAAGATCCGGCTGCTCGAGCCGTTCTCCTGGCGGCAGTCGACGACGATCGAGACCGTGTCGGCGCCGAGGGCGGCGATCTCGTCGATGCCCTGCTCGTACTCGGCGAGCTTGTCGACCTTCTGGATCTGCATCGCCACGCCGCGGTACGGCAGCCCGACGAGCTTGCGGCCGCGCGGCCCGGCCGGCGCGCGGCGGGGCCGGTGGCGGGCGCGTGCGAGACATCGAGGTGCGAGTCGTCGCCCTCGTCGCCACCGGCGGCCTGGGATCGACCCGCCCCGGCGGGCCAGATGGCGCACCCGACGACACCGAGGTAAACCGCCAGCGCGGTCAGGATGAGGCTACGACTCCACATGGAAGCCGGAATGATACGGAGCGGCGGGGGTTGGCAACGGGAGGGGGAGGAGGTGGCGAGTGGGGGGTAGGGGAGTGGGGAGTGGGGAGTGGGGCGTGCAAGGGGCGTAGTGCGTAGTGCGTAAGAGGAGAAGAGAGTCATCCCGAAAGGAGTTGTAGCGACTTGAGGGATCTCGGGGTGGCGGAAAGCGTCCCCGGCCCGAGATCCCTCGTCGGCAAAGCCGCCTCAGGGTGACGGCACCTCCTCTTACGCACTACGCACTACGCACTACGCACTACGCACTACGCACTACGCATGCCCCTCACATCGGCCGGCTGACGACGAAGTCCGCCATGACCTCCAGCACGCGCTTGGCGTCGGAGTCGGGCAGGACGGCCAGCGAGGTGCGGGCCTTCATCGCGAGGCCGCGGGCGACGTCGGCGGCGTACTCGAGCGAGCTGCTGGGGAGGATCAGGTTGCGGATCCGCTCGGTCTTGTCCGGGCCCGGGTCGTTCAGCAGCGAACGCAGGAGCGTGCGGTGCTCGGACGGGGCGGTGCGGAGGAAGTGGATCATCGGCAACGTCATCTTCCCCTTCTCGGCGTCGATCCCGAGCGTCTTGCCGACCGTGCCCTCTTCGCCGACGATGTCGAGGATGTCGTCTTGGATCTGGAACGCCACGCCGAGCGACCGGCCGTACGTGTCGAGCCGCCGCGCCAAGCGCTCGTCGGCCCCGGCGAGCGCGCGCCGAGCAGGCAGCAGGTGGCGCACAGGCCGGCGGTCTTGCGGCCGATGATCTGGAAGTAGACCTCCTCGGTCAGGTCGATGTTGTTGCGGTTGTCGATCTGGAGCAGCTCGCCCTCGCACACCTCGTTGGTCGTCCGACCGATCTCGCGCGACGCCATCTGCGACTCGAGGCTCGAGCACAGGTGGAAGCTGTGGCTGATCAGGTAGTCGCCGAGCATGACCGCCGCCTCGTTGCCCTTGAGGTGGTTGATCGTCGCGCTTTTGCGACGCAGCTCGGCCTCGTCGAGCACGTCGTCGTGGACGAGCGTGGCCATGTGGACCATCTCGACGACCGTCGCGATCACGACGTGCGCGTCGGTCAGCTCGCCGCAGCGCGCCCGCACAGCAGCACGAGCGACGGGCGGAGCATCTTGCCGCGGAACCGGCTGACGTGCTTCACGAGCGTGTTGACCGACCGCAGGTCGCTCGTCAGCTCCGCGTGGAACAGCGTTTCGACCGCCTCGAGCTGCGGGCGGATACAGTCGGTCAGGCTGACGAGCGTGGTCTGCATCGGGTCTCCGTCGGGTGCCGATTTCATGGGGACGCGGATTATATTGATTCGCCCACCGGCCGCGACCGCGGGTCAGAAGTTTCAAAACGAATGAAAAACACGCCATCTGGCGGCATTCGACGGAGAGTCGAACCACGGAGACACGGAGACACGGAGACACGGAGGAGGACAGAAAAGACGACGAAGGGGGACGGAAAATCGGGAATGGAGGAACGAGAAACGCCACGGGACGTCTTCCTCCATCGTCCACCCAACATCTTCAATCCTCGTCTTCTCCTTCTACCTCCGTGTCTCCGTGTCTCCGTGGTTAATCCCCTGCCGTCCCGCAGGGCGTAACATTCTGGGTATGGACCTCGTCTACCTCGACAACAACGCCACGACCAAGCCGGCCCCCGAGGTCGTGGTGGCGATGCTGCCGTTCCTCACGGAGTTGTACGGCAACCCGTCGAGCGTCCACCGGTTCGGCCAGCAGTCGCGTCAGGCGGTGGACGAGGCGCGGGCGCGTCGCCCGCCTCGTCGGCTCGGCCGAGTCCGAACTGTTGCTCACCGGCGGAGGCACCGAGGCGGTGAACACGGCCGTCCGCGGGCTGTTCCTCGCCCGCGCGCCGCGCAGCTGCATCGTCACGAGCACCGTCGAGCACTCGGCCACGCGGGAACTCCTGGCGGCGCTGGCGAAGGACGGCGCGGAGGTCGTCGAGGTGCCGGTGGACGTCGGCGGCGCGCTCGACCTCGATGCGCTGACGGCGGCCCTGTCGGACGACACGGCCCTCGTCACGCTGCTCTGGGCCAACAACGAGACGGGCGTGCTCTTTCCGGTCGACGCAGTCGCGCGCTTTGCCGCGCTAGGGCGCATCCCGTTTCACTGCGACGGGACGCAGGCGGTGGGGAAGATCCCGGTCGACGTGGCGTCGCTCGGCGTCGACGCGATGAGCTTCGCGTCGCACAAGTTCCACGGGCCGAAAGGCGCGGGCGCGCTGTTCGTCCGGCGGGGCGTCCGATACCGCCCGCTGCTGATCGGCGGCCCGCAGGAGAACGGCCGGCGGGGCGGGACCGAAAACGTGCCCGGCGTCGTCGGCATGGGCCGGGCGGCCGAACTCGCGCACGCCGCGCTGCCGGAGATGACCCGCGTCGCCGCGCTGCGCGACAGCCTCGAACGACGGATTCTCGACGAAATCCCGGACGCCCACGTCAACGGCCGGGCCGATCGGCGCCTGCCGAACACGACGAACATTGGCTTCTCCCGCCTAGAGGCCGAAGCGATCCTGCTGCTCCTGAGCGAGCGCGGCGTCTGCGCGTCGGCAGGCGCCGCGTGCAGCAGCGGCAGCCTTGAACCGTCGCACGTGCTCCGCGCGATGGCGATCGACGAGCGCGTCGCCCACGGCGCCGTCCGTTTCAGCCTCAGTCGCTACACGACCGACGCCGAGATCGACCGCGCGCTCGACGTGCTCCCCGGCGTCATCCGCCGCCTCCGCGACGTGCTGCCGGTGTCGACGTCCTGAAAGCCTTCGTCGGAATGAAGGCGAATTGAACCGCGGAGACACGGAGACACGGAGGAAGGACGAGAAGACGAAGATGGAGGATCGATGATGGAGGGTGGAGGAAGAGGTACCGCGGCGTAGCGCGACTCGTCTTCCTCCATCTTCCCTCCTCCGATGTTCGATCCTCGTCTTCCTCTCCTCTCCGCGTCCTCGGCGCCTCTGCGGTTCGACGCGTTTTCGACCGACGGAACGCGCGCGCGCCGAGCGCCGCCGATTCCCGACTAGACAACGGCGGCGCCCGGCTGCACCATCCGCACCGACATGATCCTTTCCGCACTGTCCCCGCGCATGACGGCGTTCGCGCTCCTCCTCGGCGGCGGCGTCGCGCTCGACGCCGCGTCGCTGATCGCCGTCCGCGCGCTGGCCGGCGGCGACCCGCGCCGGCCGGGCGGGCGGGCGGTGGGGCACTGGCTGCCGATCGCGGCGGCGGCGCTGGCGGCGGTCGTGCTCCGCCGGTCCGACGTCGCGACCGGTGTCCTCTTCGCCACGTCGGTCGCCTGCCTCTCGCTGATGATGGGACTCCTGTCCTACTTCTCCACGACCGACGCGACGCCGCCGCGCCCCGCCGACCGTCGGGCGTGGCCGTTCGTGCTGCCCGCGGCGATGTTGGCGATGATGGCCGGGTTCAGCAGCCGGCTGTCGATCCTCCACGCCGGCATGATGGCACTGCTCGGCCTGGCCGTCTGGTCCGTCTGGACCGACCCGGACGCCGCCGCGGCGCCGGACGAGGGCCCCGCGCGCGACAGCGCGGCACCGGACGGCGCGACAGAGGAACGCGCGACACAGGAACCCGCGACACAGGAACCCGCGACGCAGGAACGCGCGACGCAGGGCCGTGCAACGCATCAAAGCGCGGCACCGGACAGCGCGGCGCAGGCCGGCGCGGCGGAGGTTGGCACGGCCCCGCGCGTCGAGAACGGCCCCGATGACTCGCCCGCGGCGGGGCCGCCGCCGCCGGCGCGCGGCGCGCCGGTTCATCGCGCGCTCCTTGCGCTGGCGATCGTGCTCGGGGTGGCGGGCGCGTGGGCGGCGGTGTCGGGCGTGGTCGTCGCGAGCGAGACATCGCGGCTCCCGGCGGGTCTGCTCGCCGCCGCGGTCCTCAGCCCGCTGCTGACGATGCCGATGCTCGCCTCGGCCTCGACCCTGGGCGAGCGGGGGCAGGCGACGTCGATGGCGACGACGCTCGTCGGCGTCGCGCTGCTCAACCTCTGCGCGCTGCTCCCGGCGGCCGTCATCGTGTGGCACGTGCTGCCCGGCGCCACGCAGTTCACGTCGCGCGTGCTGAACCTCGCCCCCGCCGCCGTCGCCTCGTCCCAGCCCGAGACGATCGACGACGCGTACGCGGAGACCGACGGCTCGCTGCTCGGGTCGCTCCGGGCGGGGGCCGAGCCGATGCCTTACCCGCTGACGGTCTGGCGGATCGACACGGTCATCCTCGTCGTCCTCGGCTTCGCGCTCCTCCCCGTCGCCCTCGGCCGCTGGACGATCGGCCGCGCGGAGGCGACGGGGCTGATGATCGGCTACGCGGTATACCTCGCGCTCGTGATGGCGCTGGCCGGGCGGGTGTGAAGAGCTGAAGGGGTTGGTGGAGTGGTATCGGTAGGGACGTGGGAACCCAGTGCTGTCTACAGTGCCGCCACGCCGCCCGGGTGTCAGTTACGAACTGCGGGCGAAGCAAACCGTTTTCCAGACTCTTCAAGAGCAGAATAGTGTGCCTTTTCGGTGGAACCGGTGGGCCTTCGCGAGACGACTCGGACCGCGCTGTCTCCCGCACTGAGTTTTCCGTCCGATGAAGCGGCAAGGTCGCAGTGCGCGACGGTGGGCGTGTTTCAAAAAGCGCCGCACACCGCCGGACTGCGGTTCGAAAAGCCCGCGCCGCCTGCTATCATCCGCCCCCCATGAGCGACCGCCCAGCCACCGACGTGAAGATCGAGCGCAAGCCTTTCGAGGGGGAGGTCTTCGACGTGATGGGCGGGGCGGCCCGGTGGGAGGTGAAGGTCCACGACCACGGCCTCGTCGCCCTCGTCGACACGATGCCGCGGTTCGCGCCGGCCGGCAAGACGGCCGACTTCGCGATCGTGCAGGCGGCCCGCGTGTCGTACGGCGCGGGCACCAAGCAGGTGAACGAGGACCGCGGCCTGATCCGCTACCTCGCCCGCCACCGCCACAGCACGCCGTTCGAGATGGTGGAGTTCAAGTTCCACCACGTGATGCCAATCTTCGTCGCCCGCCAGTGGATCCGCCACCGCACGGCCAACGTCAACGAGTACAGCGCCCGCTACAGCATCGTCCGCGACCGCTTCTACCACCCCAGCCCGGACAACGTCCGCAAGCAGTCGGCCAGCAACCGCCAGGGCGGCGAAGAGCCGATGGACGGCGCGACCGCGCAGGAGTTCCTGGGCTACCTCGACCGCGTCGAGCGGGACTACGAGCAGTACCAGAAATTCATCGACAAGGGCGTCGCCCGCGAGATCGCCCGCATCGCGCTGCCGGCCAGCGTCTACACCGAGTGGTACTGGAAGATCGATTTGCACAACCTCTTCCACTTCCTGTCGCTGCGGATGGAGCAACACGCCCAGCAGGAGATCCGCGACTACGCCAACGCGATGTACGCGCTGATCCAGCCGATCGTCCCGATCGCCGCGGAGGCGTTCATGGATTACAACTTCGGCGCGATGCACCTGACCCGCCTGGAGATCGAGGCGATCCAAACCGGCAAGCCGCTGGCGACCGAGAACAAGCGCGAGACGGCGGAGTGGGAGGAGAAGCGGAAGCGACTGGGGTTGAACCCGTGACGACTGTTGAGCCTTCGCTGCCGAAGCCGGTTATGATTCGCATCGCATGAACGACCACGGGTTCGAGCAGGCGCGACGGCTGCAACTGGCCGTGAATCGTGAGAGGACGCCGACGCAGCGATTCGAGGCGTTGTGCGCGCTCCTCGATTTCGCCGACGAGATGGCTCCCAGGGGTCCGGCCGCGGCCGAACGCCGCCGGCGCGTCCTGCTCGCTCGACACCGAGATCGCGAGAGGTGGCGTGAGCAACACCGACGACTTCTTGCCTCCCAGCGGGGCGACGCTTCGCCAGGCGTTTGAGCGGCTGGTCACGACGTTCCACGACCGGCGGGTGACGTACGCCATCATCGGCGGCATCGCGATCATCCAGCACGCCCGCGTCCGCGCCACCGACGACATCGACGCGCTCGTGTCGATCCCCCAGATCGGGATGCCCGCGTTCTTCGAGGGCCTGCGGTCCCGCGGGTTCACGCTCGATGTGAACACCGCCGTCCGGGAACTGCGCGACGAGGGGATGACCTCCGTCCGCTTCGGAGACGTGGTCGTCGACCTCCTCCGGCCGGTGCTGCCGGCTTACGCCCGCGTGCTGGACCGCGCGGTCAACATGTTGGTCTTTGACCGCACCGTTCGGATTAGCTCCGCCGAAGGCTTGATCCTGATGAAGGTGATCGCGATGCGCCCGCAGGACGAACTGGACGTGCGCGACCTCCTCGCGGCGTACGGCGGCGAATCGCTCGACTTGGAATTCGTTCGCAGGGAACTCGACGCGCTCGGCGGCGACCCGAGCGACCCGCGCCGGGCGAAGTTCGAGTCGTGGGTCGCCGACCTGGATCGCGCGGAGTAGCAACGTGATCAACTCGGGCTCGGATGAAGGAACGGGGCGGCGACGATCCACACCGGCCAGCCGCTGAGGACCGAGATCAAGCTTGAAATAGCGGAGTGGGAAGAGAAGCGGAAGAGGCTGGGGCTTAGCGGAAGCTGCGATATGCCTTATCCAGTGCCGACGAAGGCGAGAGTTACGGCGGTGTTGGCGAAATACGGCTCTCACGGGCCTTATTTTAGTGCCGATCCCGCAGTCCAACTCGTTTTTGAGCAGTGGCCGACGAACAGAGTATACGTCGAGGTTCTCGTGAAGGTGATCGTGCTCAATCGGCTCTACAGCACGAACATCTACGACGTTCACACAGTTGCCAAGCACATTTGCGATTCGGACATCGATGCCGATCTCGCGGCCGCAGCCCCCAAGCTCGTAGACAGGATCGCTGCGGTGACGTTCAGTACCGGCAAGAAGCTTCGACTCTACTCCTTCGCGACGAAGTATTGCGCTTGGCATCGTCCGGACGTTTACGAGATCTATGACCGGTACGTCCGTGACGTGCTTATAGAGCACCAACGGCATCACAATTTTAGCGAGAAGTTTGCCGCTGATGATCTCCTCAACTACGACCGGTTTCGATCGGTGATTGCAGCGTTCCGATCGCATTTCGGACTTGAGGAGCATTCGCGGAAAGACATTGACAAGTTTCTGTGGATTGAGGGCCGCCTCTCTAATGACGGGGTGATGGACAACGAACTTCCTGCTTGACAGAACCGCTACCGCGGCCCGTGGGTCTGGCTCGGGTCGGGGAGGCTGTCGTGGTAGACGGGGAGGCGGATCGTGAAGGTCGTGCCCTCGCCGGGGGCGCTCTTTACGGTGATCGAGCCCTCGTGTTCCTCGACGATCTTCTTCGCGACGGCCAGCCCGATGCCGGTCCCGCGGTTGCCCTTGGTGGAGTGGAACAGCTCGAACATGTGCTTCATCATGCTCGGCTCGATGCCGGCGCCGTTGTCGATCACCTCAAGCATCGACTGGCGGTTGTCGCCGTCGTAGCGGCACTCGACCCGAATCAGCCCCCCCTGCGGCTGCACCGCGTCCAGCGCGTTGCTCAGCAGGTTCATGATCACCTGGTGCAGGCCGGACGGGTCCATCGGGATCGCCGGGTGGTACTGGTCGACGTCGGCGACCACCATCACGCCCTTCTCGTTGGCGGCGGCCGACACGAGCTCTAGGCAGTCCTCGATGAGCAGCTTGGGGTTGACCATCTCCAGCAGCGGCTCGCGCGGGCGGCTGTAGGCGAGGAGGTTCATCGTGAGGTTGTAGATCTTCGTCAGGTTCCGGTCGACGATCCGCCACCCCTTGTTCGCCTGCGGCAGGTTGTTGGCGCGGAACCCCATCTCGACCACGTCGGCCCCGCCGCGCAGCGCCTGGAGGATGTTCTTGATCGAGTGCGACAGCGCCGCCGTCGTCTCGCCGATGGCGGCCAGTCGTTCGGCGGCGAGGCCGGCCTGGTAGAGCTTCGCGTTCTGGATCGCCAAGCCCGCCTGCATGCCGATCGCCGACAGCAGGCGCAGCTGCTCGGGCGAGTAGGTGTAGTTGCGGACCGAGCTGTCGATGTAGATCACGCCCGCGATCTCGTCCCCCTTCCCGTCGTCCGCCGCGCCCGGCGCGCGGGGCGTGAGGCGGCGGGCCTTGATCGGCACGCACAGGGCCGAGCGGATGCCGAGGTTGTGCACGCTCTTGCCCTTGCTGAACCGCTGGTCGGCCATCGCGTTGCTCGACAGCACGCCCTCGCCGTGCGCGATCACGTGGTTGATGATCGTCCGCGACGCGTGGATCTTCTCCGGCTGCGGCTTGCCGTCGCCGTCGAGCGTGGGCGCCGGAGCCGTTGGCCGTCGTCGGGCCGGTCGCGGCCGTGGCGGCGGCGGCGCCGGGGCGGCGGTCGGACTCGTCGCGGACGCGGACGACCTTCGGCTCCAGCTCGTTGCGCCGCTCGTCGTGCAGCAGGATGATGCCGCGGTCGGCCTTGACGTTCTCGAACACGAGGTCCATCACGACCTCGAGCACTTGGTCGACGTCGAAGCTGCTGCCCAGAGCCGCCCCGAGCTGGTAGAGGATCTTCAGGTTCGCCATCGCCGCCGCGGCCGGCTCGGGGACGGCGAGCACCATCGAGTCGTCGCTCGACTGCACCGTGTGCATGATCGCGCTGTCCATGCCGCTCTCGGCGCCGGCGAGGTTCACGTTGCCGCCGCTGGCGCGGGTCACCCCGGCTGGGCGCCGAAGACCATGAGCGTGCGGCCGACGCGGACCTGGTCGCCGAGCTTGAGCCGCGTGCCGCCCGGTGATCCGCATGCCGTTGACGTAGCTGCCGTTGGAGCTGCCCAGGTCGCGCAGCACCCACTGGTCGCCCTCGCCGGGCACGAGCTCGCAGTGCCGGCGGCTGACCGTGTTGTCGGTGAGGGGGAGCTGACGACTGTCGCGGCCGACGAGCGTCGGCGCGTCCGGCAGTTCGAACCGCCGGCCCTTGTCGGGGCCTTGTAACACCAGCAGCGTCAGCACGGCTGATAGCTTAGCGGGTCGCAAGAGTTCCGAGAAGCGGGTGCAAAAACCGGCACATTTCCGGCGCGAAAGTGTGAAAACTCGGGAGGCGGGAGCCGCGATCTCCCGCGTGTGGTTCGGCTCCCGCCTCGCGATCGGCGGCTCGAAATCGGTCACTCGGAAGGCCGGCGGCTACCGTCGCTGCGCTCGAGCGGCTGCTCTTCCATCACCACGTTGTTGTACCGCAGGAGCGTGCCCTTGGCCCGCTCGAGGCGGCTGATCGCGATGTTGTAGTTGCTGATCGCGCCCGCCTCCTCGGCCTGGGCGTTGGTCAACTGCTGCTGCGTGTCGAGCTCGAGCTGCCCGAACGTCGGCGTCAGCGGCTCGCCGGCGTTCTTGCGCTCCTGGATCGCGCCCAGCGCGTCCTCGGCGGCCAGGCGGGCCCGCCGGCGGTCGACGATCTCGTCCCAGCTCGTCCCGATCTCGCGCAGCGCGATGTCCACGTCGAGCGACACCTGGGCGATCAGGTTGCGGTACTGCTCCATCGACTGCAGCGTCTGCAGGCGCGAGCGGCGGGAGATCGCCAGCGCCGCCCGGTTGCCGATCGGGATCTGGAACTCCAGGCCGATCGAGGAGCCGACGTAGTCGAAGTCGTTCTGCGAGTCGAGCGCCTCGCCGACGTCGTCGCCGACGCCCTGGAAGTCGAGCTGGCCGGTCAGGCTGAGCTGCGGCAGCTCGTTGTTCCGCGCGACGCGCTGGGTGATGCGGGCCGAGTCGATCCGCGCCAACTGCTGGGCGAGCTCCGGGCGGTTCTCCAGCGCGGTGTCGACCTGCTCCTTCGTGTCGAACTCGATCGGCTCGACGAGCGCGCCGTGCGCCGGCAGGACGACCTGCGTGCCGCTGACGGGGAAGTCGGCGTCGTTCATCAGCCGCTTGAGCTGGGCCGACAGGTCCAGCACGCGGGCGCGGGCCCGGCCGAGGACGGCCCGGCGCGACTCGGTCGACTGGCGGGCGAGCGACACCTGGATGCGCGACACGTCCACGCCCTGGCGCGCCCGCTCGTACAGGATGTTGTACGTGTCGATCGTGCGGGTCAGCAGCGCGTTCTGATACGCGACCTCGCGCTGCGCCTGCACGAGCTGCCAGTACGCCTCCTCGACGTTGGCGAGCAGTTCCTCGAGCTGCTGGCGGAACTCCAGGAGGCTGATCCGCTGGTTGTTCTGGGCGATCGTGATCCGCGCCCGGTTGATGTCGCTGCCGAAGTCGCGGAGCAGCGGCTGGTTCAGGCGGAGGATCAGGTCGTTGGCGTAGAACGGGTCGACCGTCGGGTCGGCCGCGCCGGCGCCGAAGTCGCGCTGGGTGCGGCTCGTGCGGAACTCGGCGGAGATCTCGCCGCCGTTCTCCAGCAGCTGCGTCAGCCCGGTCGCGCCCGAGAGCGTGCGGAAGTTCTGCGGGTTGAACGGGTCGGTCGGGAAGATGCTGCTCTGCGTGTTGGGCGAGATGACGAACTGGTTGTCGTACTGCCCGCGGATGAAGAAGTTCGGGTCGAACCGCGCCTCGGCCTCGGTGATCCGCGCCTCCTCGATGCCCGGCTCGTAGCCGGCGACCTTCACCTGCGAGTTGTTCGCGACGGCCCGCTGGATCACCTCGCGGAGCGGCATGCGCACGTAGTCACCGGCGTCGCCGGCGGTGGGGCGGGTGGTCGAGTCCTCGCGCCGCGCGGGCTCGAGCGTGTCCGGCGGCAGTTCGCGCTTCGGCGGCAGGTCGGCCGTGTTCGCGTTGTCGCGCTCTAGCCGCTGCATCGCCCGCGGGTCGAACGGCGCGGGCTCGTTCTGGCAGCCGACCGCGCCCCACGCCGCCAGCGTCAGCACCGACATCGTAGCCAATTTCTTGCTCTTCCCAGCGCCCGACTTTTTCATAGATGACCTCGTCCCTTGGTGAAGCGGCGGCATTATAGGAACAGCTTCACCAAACTCCACAGACTCGCCGCCGCCACGAACAGGAGCGCCGCACCGCCCGCGGCGTCGGCCCCCGCCCGCCACCCCGGGCGGCGGCGGCGGCCCGCGAGGCTCATGAGTCCCGCGAACGCGACGACCCAGGCGAGGGTGCCGATAAAACGCCCACGCAGATCATCGGCAGGCGGCCCGCTCGCCCTTCGTCAATCCCGCCGAGCGTCGCGGGGACGGCCACGAACCAGAACGCGAGCGTCATCGGGTTCAGGAGCGTCATCAGCAGGCCGGTCAGGTACGCCCCGCGCCCGCCACCCGCCTGGTTGGCCGAACTTCCCATCGGGTCCACGCGCCACGCCGCCCGGGCGGCGCGGAGCGATTGGACGCCGAGGTACGCGAGGAACGCCGCCCCCGCAACCGTGAGCGGGACCACCACGGCCGGGCGGTCGGCGAGGCCGCGGACGCTCAAGCTGCTGAGGATCGCGTAGCCCACGTCGACGGTGACCGCCCCGCACCCGAGCAACAACCCTTGCCGGAACCCGCCGCGGAGCGTGCGCCGCGCGATCTCCACGTTCACCGGCCCGATGGGCGCGGCGGCGCCGAGGCCCAGCACGATGCCCTGAAGAATCGCAGCGACGCTAGCCGGCATTTGGATCAACGGCGTGTTCGCGGCAGCCGGCTGCGACTAAACCATCCCGTCGTCGAGAACTGCTACACGACGTCCCGGCACCGGGTTGCTCGCTGAGGCTCCACCCTTATTGCGCCCGTCTGACCACCCGCACGCGGTGGTTCTCGCTGTCGCCGATGTAGACCGAGCCGTCGGCGTCCACGAATACGCCGTGCGGGCGGGCGAGCTTGCACTGCAACGGGTCGCCGTCGGGGCCGTCGCCGCGGCGGCCGGTGCCGGCGATGCGCTCGATCGTGCCGCGCTTCACGTCGATCATGCGGATGGAGTGGCTCTCGGTGTCGGCGAGGTAGACGTTGCCGTCCGGCCCCACGCTCACGCACTTCGGGCCCGAGAGCGTGGCGGTCCGCGCGGGGCCGCCGTCGCCGGTGAAGCCTTTCTTTCCGGTGCCGGCCGCGTGGCGAATCGTGCCGGAGTCTGGGTCGAGCCGGTAGACGGCGTTCCCCTCGCGCAGCGCGAGCCACAGGTGGCCCTGACGGTCGAAATCGATCGCCCGCGGCCCGTTGAGCGGCGCGCGGGCGAAGGCGGCGCCGTCGGCGGTCGGTCCCGCCTTCCCGGTGCCGGCGAACGTGGCGATCGTGCCGGTCTTGGCGTCGACCCGGCGGACGCGGTGGTTCCGGACGTCGCAGACGTACAAGTTCCCGCGCGCGTCAAAGCCGATGCTGTGCGGCTCGTTCATCGACGCCGCGGTGGCCGGCCCGCCGTCGCCGCCGTAGCCCGCCTTGCCGGTGCCGGCCACGGTGGAGATCACGCCGGTCTCGGCGTCGATCCGCCGCACGACGTGGTTCATCCGCTCGACGACGAACAGGTGGCCGGTCGAATCGAACCGAACCTCGTACGGCTCGTTCATGGCCGCCGCCAGCGCGGGCCCGCCATCACCCGTGTAGCCGCGGGTGCCGTTGCCGGCGACGGTCGAGATCACGCCGTCGCGGGCGATCCGGCGGACGCGGTGGTTGTCCGTGTCGCACACGTACAGCGCCCCATCGGGCCCCCGCACGAGGCCGAACGGGTTGTTGATCTGGGCCGCCCCCGCAGGGCCGGCGTCGCCGGAGAACCCCTTCTTCCCGGTGCCGGCCACGGTCTCCACAACGGAAGCGGCGCTTGCCGGCAGCACTGCAATCAACAGCAGCAGGGGGATCGCGAGGCACATCTGCCGGTGCATCATGCGTAGCCCTCCTGATGCGGATGGTGGCGGCCAGCGCCCGTCCGCCCGTAGCATTCGCTGCCGCCGCCGTGGCCGCGCGGGCGTGCCATCGGTAAAGCGGTCGCAGGAAGATAACGCCCGGCGGCGGAAACGGTAGGAACGGTGTCGCGCCGCCGCCGGCGCGGGGAGCCGTTGTGTGGCCGGAGTCCCGTAAAGGAATGAACATGAATTTATCGAAGACCCTGGCCGTTCTCGGCGTGCTCGTCGCGCTCGGCGCCGCGGCGCCCCCTTCGGCCGCGGCGGAGGAATGGCCGCAGTTCCGCGGGCCGACGGGCGACGGCGTGTCGTCGGCGACGGGCGTGCCGGTCGAGTGGGGCGCGACGAAGAACGTGGCGTGGAAGACGCGGGTGCCCGGCAGCGGGTGGTCGTCGCCGGTGCTGTCGGGCGGGCGGATCTACCTCACCACGGCGGTCGACGCCGGCGACGGCGCCACGTCGCTCCGCGCGCTGTGCGTCGACGCGGCGGGGGGACAGATCCTGTGGGACGTCGAGGTCTTCCGCCCGGACGCCGCCGCGCTGCGGTCGATCCACAAGAAGAACTCGCCCGCCAGCGCGACCCCGATCGTCACCGCGACCGCCTCTTCGCGCATTTCGGCTACCTCGGCACCGCCGCCCTCGGCCTCGACGGCAAGATCGTGTGGAAGCAGGAGGCGCTGCGGTTCTCACCGGTCCACGGCAACGGCGGGTCGCCGGGCGCTGGTGGGGACTCGCTGATTTTCTCGTGCGACGGCGCGAGCGACCCCGTTCCTCGTCGCGCTCGACGCCCGCACCGGCCGCGTGAAATGGAAGACGCCGCGCGCGACGTCGGCGCAGAACACGTTCTCGTTCAGCACGCCGCTGGCGATCGAGGTGGACGGCGCGCAGGCGATCAGCCCGGACGAGCGGGTTCGTCGGCGGGTACGACCTCGAGACCGGTCGCGAGCCTCAAGGCGCGTCGACTACGGCGGCGGCTACTCGGTCGTCCCCGCCCGGTCTACGCGCGCACGGCCTGCTGTTCGTGAGTTCCGCTTCAACACGCCGGTCGTCTACGCGATCAACCCCAAGGGGGCGGCCGGCGATGCGACGAAGACGAATGTCGCCTGGACCCGCCGCAAGGGCGGCAGGCCACGCCGTCGATGCTGGCGCTCGGCGGCGAGTTGTACTTCGTCTCCGACGGCGGCGTCGCCACCTGCGTCGACGCCAAGACCGGCAAGGTGTACTGGACCGAGCGTCTCGACGCGCCTTCTCCGCCTCGCCGATCGCGGCCGAGGGGGCGTCTACTTCCAGAACGAGTCGGGCGTCGGGTACGTCGTCGCCGCGGGTACCACGTTCAAACTGCTCGCGGAGAACGACTCCCGGCGAGCGATCGCTGTTTCCCCGGCGCCCGCGGGAAGCGCCATCTACATCCGCACCGACGGACACCTGTGGAAGATCCAGAACGCCGGGCGGACGCATTAAACCGCTTGACGTTATCCGCTGGCCAAATGACCGCCGCATTGGGAGCCACCGCGCGCCAGAAGCAGCAATGGCTGCGGTACGAGTGGACGCAGCCCTGAGCCGGCCGTTACGTTAAAAATAGCGGGTCGAGCACAACCACGTCTACCGGAGCCGACGAGCAGCCGGGGTGCGGGGCCAACAAGCTTCTTTCGCGGCGTCGATGACTGGGTAATTGCTTGTCGGGGTTGCTGGGGGAGATGTTATAATCTGGTTCATGCCCTTCGCCGTCTAAGAAGGTGAAGGTTTTCAGCCTGCATGAACTGGCGACGGACGTCGGGCTGTACCCGTCCGAGGCCTACGAGTTCATCCAGCAGGGCCTGAGCTACACCGTCCAACTCCTGCACGGCCCGAAGTCATGCCGAAGGCGAACCGGCACGTTTCCGGGCAGCAGCCTTTGCGAGGGGCTGCGGCAAATACGCGCCACAGCAGTGGGCTTTCTGCTCGCACGGTGTTGCGTCGCTGGAACATCACGCTCTACCTACCGTCGACTTCGGCCGGATCGTGTTCGTGCGCTCGTCGAGGTCGAGCAGACGCAGAAGACCGACAATGACACGCTCGACGACTTCAGGGACGTGTTCGACTTCCGCACCGCCTTTTTGAGACCGGGTACCGGATTTCTGCGACGCCCTTTAGTCCCCTGCAAAATCACGACGAATTCCGACCTATGCGAAGGGTTGCCACCCCGCGACGCAACCTGCCGCACGATCCCGCTCCTGCCCGCGCGGCGGCCGCGGTCGCCGCCGCGCCGCCCGATGCGCCGGCGGCGTTCGAGCCAGCTCAAGCCGCAGCGGACGCTCTTCCGCGAGGCCAGCGCGGTGCTGGCCGTCTGGCTGGCGCCTGCCTGATGTACTTCCTGACGATCCGCCCGCAGGCGCTGCCGCCCTGCCCGCCGAGCCGGCTGTGGGTTCGGCGTCTCTGATCGCACGCAGGCCGCTCCGCAGCTCTTACTATGTGATGGAAGGATTGATGGGGACCTTCTGTTGCGCGATACGTCGGATCCCACGGTGCAAGCACCGTGGGCGTTTCGTTTCCATTCTTTTGGATCGAGGGTCGCAAAGACTGGGAGTGTCCCCTCTTGCGACGCCGAGGCGAGAAGCGGGGACGCGGTTTCAGGTAGGTTCTGCGTCTACGTTGCGCCGCCCGCGGTTGGGTGAGTGCCGCTGACGGGGTCGTCCTCGTCGGGCGTGCCGCCGGGGAGCTTCATCGATCCGCCGCGCAACGCGCCCTTGAGGTCGAGCAGGTACGCGACGCCCGCGAGCAGCAGTTCGCCGGCCGTCGCCCAGAGGCGCAGCAGCACGCTGAGGAACGCCAGCAGGCCGGCGAGCGTCGAGGCGTCGCCGATCTGCTCGGCCACCTTCGGCGGCAGCGCGATGCGCATCGCCGCCATAAACACCAACTCGCGCACGCCCAAGCCGCCCGGGGAAAAGACCGACAGGAACCCCGCGCACCACGCCAGCGAGTAGGCGCCGGCCACCACCCACCACTTGCGCAGCGGCAGGTCGAGCGGCTCGTGGACGAGGAACCAGATCGCCAGGCTCTGCCACGCCAGCCCGATCATCGTCCAGAGCAACAGCCCGGCGAGGATGCGGAAGCCCATCCGGTCGCTGATCGGCGGCTTGCCGAGCCGCCGCATCACGAAGTTGATGAGGCGGTACAGGACCTTCGGGTGCAGCAGCAGGATCAGCACCGGCACGAGCGCCATCGCGCCGAACAGCCATGGGCGGGCCGTCTCGTCGAACGTGCGGACGCCGAGCCAGACGAGGCACGACACGGCCAGCAGCACGTTGGCGAGCAGGAAGATCGCCAGTTCAAGGATCTGACTCGTCGTGCAGACGCTGCCGCGCACGCCGTACGGCTTGAGGAGGTACACGCGGCCCACCACCTGCCAGATCACGCCCGGCACGTAGCGGGCGAGCTCCGACGTCGACCAGATCCGCGTCGCCGCCGCCGCCGGCACGCGATAGCCGAAGCCGCGAGATCCACAGGTCGACCAGCGCGGAACGCGAACAGGAAGACCGAGAACATCGCGGCGGCGATCAGGAAGTGCAGGCCGCTCGTCTCGAGCACGTCGCGCACGGCCGGCCAGGCCGCTTCGCCCTGGCGAACATCCAGACGAAGATCAAGACCGTCAGCCCGATCGTCGCCAGCCGCTTCAGCCACGGCTTGGCGATCCCCACCCATGCACGAGGCGACGCTGGTGCGCTCGTCGATCTCCAGGATCTCCGCGTCCGGCTCGCTGGCGACGACCGGGCCGCCGGGGTGGAGGAACCGCTGCGCCGGCGGGGGCAGCAGGTCGATGCCGCGGTAGCGCGCATCCACGGCCGATCTACGGTGGCGAATCTTCGGGACGAGCACGCGCGGTTGAACAACCCGTCGGCGTGGCGGGCCGCGATCCACGTGACGAGCGCCCGCGCGGCGTAGATGCCGCCGTACATCAGGGCCTGCGGGAAGGTCTCGACCCGCGCGACATACCGCTTGACGATGAGGAAGGCGAGCAGCGCGAGGGGACGATCAGCGCGCGAACGCTTGCCCCCGCGCGCCCGCGCCGGTAGGCCTTCCCCTCGCGCACGACCGGCCGGCCGCGCAGCACGCGGGCGGTGATCGCGCGGCTTGCCCGGGAACGTGACGAGCCCGAAGCCGATCAGGAACAGCGGGATGCCGCCCGGGCCCGGGATCGCGGGGCCGAGCAGCAGGGCGGCCACAGGATCAACACCCAGCCGATCACGTTCTTGCCGAGGAACCAGAGCCAGTCCCCCATGCCCCACCGCCGGGGCGGGAGCGGCGCGTCGTACGCGAGCGCGCGGCCGGGCCAGGCGCGGGACGGTCGGGAAGGTCGGACGGCATCGTCGTGTATCTGCTCATCGCGGCGACGCCGGCAGCGCCGGCGTCCAATCGTAACAAGCCACCCGGGCGTCGGGGGTTAGACCGCCGACCCGTCTTTGTAAGCCCGCGGCCGTTGCTTCTCCGGGCCACACGCATCCGATACAGTTATCGGATGCTCGGCGACATCGACCGCATCCTGATTCCGCACGACCGCATCGCCGCCCGCGTCCGCGAGCTGGCGGCCCGGATCACCGAGGACCATGCAGCGAGCGGCGGCGAGGCCGGCGGAGATCACGATCGTGCCGGTGCTGACCGGCGCGCATGATCTTCTGCGGCGACCTGATCCGCCAGATCCCGATCGCGATGCAGATCGGCCTGTTGACCGTCAGCAGCTACCCCGGCGCTGCGCGACCACGCAGGGGTCGCAGGTGATCGGCCAGCAGCTCGGCGACCTCCGCGGGCGGCACGTCGTGCTCGTGGACGACATCCTCGACAGCGGCGGCACGATCCGCCTCGTCAGTCAGGTGCTGCGCGACCGTGGGGCGGCCAGCGTGCGCGTCTGCGTGCTGCTCCATAAGGACCGCCCGGCCGCCCGCGACGTGCGGGCGGACTACGTCGGGTTCGAGATCCCCGACGAGTTCGTGATCGGGTACGGCCTGGACTACAACAATTACTACCGGAACTTGCCGGACATCGTTACGCTGAAGCCCGACGCGATCCGACGAAGAACGCCGTGACGAGCCCATTAGACGCCAAACCGCCGTCGCCACTCCCGCGCGACCCGCCCGCGCCGGGCCGTCGCCCGCCGCTGCGGCTGCGGATCTGCTGGCCCGGCCGCGACGCGGCGGGCGGCGCCAACTGCCGCCCGCCCACGCCCACGCGGCCGCGGCGACGGCCGAGCGCGGTGGTCGCCGACCCGGACGTCCCGGCCACCCGCGCTCGTCGCTCATGGCCCTGCTGACGAGCCACATCCTCCGCGACGGCGAACTCGTGCTGCTGATCCTCAAGCCGTCGCTCTGGTTCGTGCTCTTCAACTCGATGCGCTTCACCGGCGTCGTGCTGGTGATGATGATCGGCGGCAAACTCCTGGAACTGTCCCCGCAGGCGTCGCGTGCACGCTCTTCGACATCGGCCTGTTCGCGATCGCCGGGCGGGTGATGTGGTCGGTGCTCCAGTGGATGGGCCGGCTCACGTCCTGACCGACCTGCGCATCGTCCGCCTTTCCGGCGTCTTCACGATCGACGTGTTCGACTGCGCGCTGCGGAAGGTGGCCGACACGCGCGTGTCGCGCGACTTCCGCGAGCTGCCTGTGGGCGCGCTCGGATCGATCGAGATCAGCCCGCGGCCGACGGGTGCCCGCCCGCGGTGTGGCAGACCGTGAGCAAGCCCGTGGAGGTGCACGAGAAGATCCGCAGCACGATCGAGCGCGCGAAGCAGGGGAGTTCATCTCCGGGTGATACGGGACGCGCGATCCGCACCCGCCGTATCCCAGTTAAACGCCATGCATCCGCGCGCGCCGCCGGGGAGTCGCTCCCCGTCTTCGCGACGTCGCCAATCGCGCCGGCAATGTCTCCCCGGCGGCTCCCGCACCCTGTCCACCGCTTCGTCGCTCTCGATGATCAGCGGCACTGCGCGTCGCACATTGCGACATCGCGTGCGACCCACGTCAGCGATCTTGTTCATTCCCCGGCCTTCTGCCGCGCGGCCTTCATCACGTCCGAAAGTTTGACCGTCGCCCCGTCGCGCACTTGCTCTCCTCCGCGGCTTCCATGAACGCCATGATCTCGAGCGTTTCCTCGGGCGTCACCGGCGGCTTGCGCGTCTTGAAGAACGTGGCGATCTGCGCTACGAGCGGCTCGTACCCGCCGTAGCCGCCGCCGTCGCCGATCGACTTCGAGCCGAACACGGTCGCGCCGTAGTCGCCCTTGCCGTCGCGGATGCCGCGGAACGTGCCGACGCGGCCGTCGGCCCAGATGCCGGTGACGACGTCGGCGCTGGCGTGTGCAGGCGTCACGCCGACGCAGCCGGGGCCCATGAGGGTGAACAGGTGTTCGATGCCGTGGATGCCGTACCAGAACAGGTCGGGGTGGGTCGGCTCGGTCGGACACGGGCTCCACGCGGCCGCGCCGCGGCACGGAGCCGATCTTCCTGCCGCACGGCCTGCACCTTCGGCCGAACCGCAGCGGAACTCGAGAACCACGGCACGCCGCGCGCTTCGCCCCGGGGTCCGCGATCTCCAGCGCGCGTCGGCCAGCGACGCCGCCAGCGGCTTGTCGATGAACAGCGGCTTGCCCGCTCGATCACCGGCCGCCTGCTCGAGGTGGACGCGGCCGTCGACGCTCTCGAGCAACACGACGTCGACCTTGGCGAGCAGGGCGGGGATCGAGTCGACGATCTCAACGTCCATCTCTTTCAGCGTCTTGACGAAGCCCGCGACGCGATCGCGGCTGGACGCGATGTCCGGACTCCCGCCGAGGAACGCCGCGACCACGCGCACGCCGGCGAGGTCCCCACTCGCGTCGGCGGCGTTCAGCAACTTCGTGAAGGCGACGACGTGCGACGTGTCGCAGCCGATGATGCCGGCCCGGAGGGGCTGGCCGGTCGCCGGTTCCTGCGCGCGCGGTGGCAGTCGCGGCGAGCGCGAAAGCGAATAGGCAGAACAGGCGTCGCGTCATTCGAACCTCATCTTTTGACGGGCCACGATGGGCAGAGCCGCGGTGTCGGCCGATCTCCGTGAGGCGGAGTCGCCCGAGCATTCGATTCCACTGCCCCGCTGTCGGGAAGCGGGCCGAGTTGAGGGACCGCGTGTCGCTGGGTCCGGGCCTCGTCGCGGTCACGTTTCAAACCCGTTGCCCTTCGTCCTGGAGCCGGATGCGGCAGAGGGTCGAGTCGTTCGTCATGTAGAGCGTCGAGCCGTCGTCGCCGAACGCACAGTTGGCCGTCGGCTCCTTTTCGCTCGGGCGGATCGTGCCGAGGTGTTTGCCCTCGCGGCTGATCACGAGCACGCCGCCGGGACCGATGGCGAACAGGTTGCCCTTCGCGTCGACCTTCAGCCCGTCCGGCCCGCCCGGGCCGCTGCCCTGCAAGGGCTTGGCGTCGAAGAAGACGCGGCCGTTGTTGATGCCGGCGTCGCCGAGGTCGAACGCCATGATGACCGGCGCGCTGCCGTCGGACTGCGCGACGTACAGCGTCTTCTCGTCCGGCGAGCGCGATGCCATTGGGGCGCGTCATGTCCTTCGTGAGCAGCGACACCTTCCCGTCCGGCGTCACGCGGTACGCCATTGAACGCCAGTTCCTTCTTCGGGTCGTCGCCCTGCGTCTCCAGGCCGTAGGGCGGGTCGGTGAAATAAAGGTTTCCTTTGGAGTCGAAGCACAGGTCGTTCGGGCTGTTGAGCCGCTTGCCCTCGTAGCGGTCGGCGAGAGCGGCGTCTGCGAACCGTCGGGCTCAAGGCGCGCGACGCCCGGTTGCCGTGCTGGCAGAGAACGAGCCGGCCGTTCGCGTCGATCGTCAACCCGTTGGAGCCCGGCTCCTTCCCCTTGAAGTCGTCGCCGGCGTACCCGCTCGGCTTCAGGAACTCGGTGAGGCCGCCCGACTCGCTCCACTTGTGCACGGTGTTCTTCACGACGTCGGAGAACAGCAGATACCCCGTCGCCGCGGACCCACACCGGCCTCCGCCCACTCGAACCCGCTGGCGAGCTTTTCGATCTTCGCGTCCGGCGCGACGAGTTCATCGAGCGCCGGGTCGAGGCCTCTCCACGCGGCCGACGGTCTCCGCGGCGGCGTCCGGCACCGGCCGCTCATCGGCGGCCATGCAGAGGACGGCGCTTGCCAAGACGATGACGAGCACGATGAGGACGGGGTGTTCCATAAGTTCCTCTTCGAATGCGACACGCGGTGCTGCCACGGGCGGCCCGGAAGACGCCGCCGCGACACGCACGGTATAAACGCCCGCGTCGGGCCGGTGCAACGAGTCGACGGTGGACGCGATGCGATCCGCGGCGTCCGGCGGCGATCTTGCCCGCGTCTACGTCTTGCCGCATCGATCCAGGACATCGAACCGGCCGGCCGCGGGGGCGTCGGGCACCGGAGCGGGTCCTGTTCGCTGTGGCAGACCGGGGTGGTAGACGAGCAGGCGTGGCCACCCGAGGTGGCCACGCCGTTGTATGGAACGCGATTCGCCGGAGGTTCGGGCGGTGGGTCGCACCCCAGTCCGGCGTCGCCCGTCCGCGCACACCCTTTCATTAAGCCTTTGCTTTGCGCGACCCGGACGCGGATAATCGGCCTCGGCTGCCGGGCCGGCGCGCGTCCCTACCGCCGGCCGCAATAACGGCCCCGGTCGGGCGTTAGACGGGTGGACGTCGGGTCGAACGAGAATGAGCGTGCAGCTACGCTCGAAGCCGGTCCGGCGGTCGTGCCCCTCGTCGCCGACGAGGCGCTGGTCGCCCGCCTTCGCGCGGGCGAGGCGGCGGCGGGGAGGCGCTGGCCAAGCGGCACTTCGAGCCGCTCACGCGCTACCTTCAGCGCTGGCCGGGCCGCACCTGGCCGAGGAACTGTACCAGCAGACGTGGCTCAGCGTGCTGGAGCACCTCGACCGCTTCGACCCCAACGCCGCCGCCGGCGGCGGGGTTCAAGGCCTGGCTGTTCCGCATCGCGACGAACAAGGCCAACGACCACTGGCGCGCCTGCGCCGCGAACGCGCCGCCAAGGACGGCCTGCGGCTGATCGCCGACGAGCAACTCCCCCCGCGGGCCACCGCCTCGGGGGGCGAGCAGGAACAGAAGCTGCGGCTGGGCGATCGACCAATTGCCCGAGGCCCAGCGGCAGGTCCTGCTGCTGCGCTTCTATTCGCAGATGAAGTTCGTCGACATCGCCGCCGCCCTCGGGTGCCCTTTGAACACCGCGGCTGGGGCGGGTCCACAAGGCGACGATGAAACTGCGGCAACTGATGGAACAGTGACCCCCCGGCCGTCGCCGCGGGTGGCGCGGCCCGCGGGGCACGCGAACGAGCCGGCGATCCGACGCCCGACGCACCCGCGCGGGAACGCGCGCCGACACGAGACATGCGAAGCCTTCTCCAACAACTCGAGAACAACGAAGCCGTGCTGGTGATGTACGCGGCGGACGAGTTGCCCGAGGCCGACCGCGCCGACGTCGAGCAGATGCTCGCCGTCGACCCCGGCCTGCGCGGCCGAGCTCCGCCGCCTCATCGAGGCGCAGGAGCGCTGGCGGCCGACCTGGCGAAGCTCGACGCCGCCACGCCGCTCCCGATCTCGCAGTTCGCCGCGGCGCGGCGGGTGGGGAACGCCGCGGCGCGCTGGCACGCGGGCCGGGCGGCGCGGCCGGCGCTCGATCGAGCGGCCGCGGCCTGCGGTACCCGTGGTGGGCGTACCCGGCGGCGGCGGCGGCGTCGGTGCTGGTGGCGTTCCTCGTCTGGTGGGGCAACCAGCCGCACGGGCCGCCGCTGATGATCCTGCCCGCCGAGCAATACGTCCGCGACGGCGAACGGCAGGACGGCTCCAACCCGTTCGCCGACCTCGGCCCCGGCGACACGTCGTTGGCGTCGTGGGACCCGCTCGACGAGGTCGAGCGCGAACTGTCGCGGCTCTCCGACGCCGGCGAGTTCGAGCCGTGGCCGTTCTTCACGGAGCCGGCCGAACCGGAGGCGGAGCCGACCGATGACTTCGCGCGAGCACCACCCGGCGGTTCCTGTTCGCGACGATCCTCGCTGCTGCGGCGGCGCCGCCCTTCCCCGCGGCCGACGAGCCTCGCGACGACGACCGCCCCGCCGGCGCGTCGAACGCGCAGCCACGCCGGCGACGCCGCGGGCCGGCCCGCCGCGCACGCCGGACGCGACGGCGACGCGCATCGCCGGACGCCGTCGGCAGGCCGCATCGCGTCGCCGCGGCCGTCCGGTCCGGATTCGCCGCCGCTTGCCTCCCCGCGGCCGCCACCGTGACGACATGCCCGCCGCCGCGCTGTTCGACCGGTTCCCGCGGCGGCGGCCGCACGTTCCGCGACCGAACCGCCGACCGACGAGCAGTGGCTCGAGGCCAGCCGTTTCATCGCCGAGATCTCGCCGAACCGGTGGCAGGTGTACGAGCAGGTGATCAACCACCCGCAGCGCGGCGATCGGGCGAAGTGGTTCCTCTACGGCCGCTACACCGAACTGCGTCGCTCCAGACGAGCAACCCCGAGCGGTTCGAGGCGGCCCGGCAACAGGTGAAGGTCGAGGACGAGATCTTCGACCTCGACACGCAGATCCACACCCGCGGCCTCGCCCGGCGACGCCGAGCGGTTGCGCGTCGAACTGCGGGGCGCGTCGCCGACCTCGTCGAGGCGGGGCTGGGCGAACGCGAACGCCGGCTGAAGCAACTCCAGGGTCAGCTCGACCGCGAGCGGGAGGAGTTGATCGCCGACCGCGACCGGGTGGGGAACCTCGTCGAGCGGCGCGCCGGACCTCCTCCAGGAGACGTCGGACCGCTTCCGCGCGTGGGCGAGCGGCGACCGCCGCCGCTTCGGCCGCCGGCCGCCGTCAGGAGACGGCGCGCCGGAGTCGCTCCGCCCGCCAGCCGAGGCCCCCGCGGACGCGACCTTGCCGGCTGCCGGGGAATAATGACGCCCGGAGGGATCTGGCGCGCGCCCGCGGGGCTCGAACCCTTTACGCGGCGAAACCGCAAGCGCCCCGCCGCGCGTGCAAGTCGGCTGACCACTTCGTCTTGAGGCGAGCAACGTTTGGTGGTGAGCGGTCCTTGCGCGTCCGCATCGTGCCCGTTCCGCGTCGCCCGACGGCACGGGTGCGTCGCGGGCAACGTTGATGGGTTGTTCCGTACGAAAAGAACGGGTTGTCCTCCGAGACAACCCCGCCCGCGCCGAAGCGCTATTCTCATTTTCTGCCGGCCCGGCCTAGTAGACGACCGCCATCGCGTCTTCCACGGCCTCGATCACCTGGCGGACGTGGAAGGGCTTGCGGAGGAAGCCGTCGAACGAGCCGGCGAGCAGGCCCTGGGCCTCGGTGTCGGTGAGCTTGCCGCTCATCGCGATCACCTTGGTGAGCTGCAGGTCGGGGCTCTTCTTCACCTGCTTGGCGACCTCGGGGGCGTCGACGTCCTTGAGGTGCATGTCCAGCAGGATCACGTGCGGGCGGAACTTCTCGGCCGTCACGCCGGCGGCGAACCCGCCCTCGGTCACCTCGACCTCGTACTTCGCCTCGTCCTCGAGGATCTTCTCGAGCACTTCCACGACGTCGCGCTCGTCGTCGACGATCAGGATCCGCACCGAGCCGGTCATCAGCCCGTTCAGCGGCATCCCGTGGTGCTTCATGAAGCGGATGAGCTGGTTGAGCGGGATGCGGCGGTCCTTGCTGCCCGGGATGCGGTACCCGTGGAGGCGCGCCGGAGTCGAACCACTTGGACACCGTGCGGCCGCGACGTTGCAGATCTTGGCGACCTCGCCGGTCGTCAGCACGTCCTTCAGCTTACTGGTACTCGTGGCACTCATGCATTTTCTCCCGGGGGCCCCGCGGGACGCCGTCCGTCCTTCGGCGTCGGCCGCACGATCGGCGTGGGCGGCGCGTCCGCGAAACCCGTAGACCCGGCCGGCGAGGACCGGGATCGTTGTTACTCCTACTATCGGCCCGCGGGATGGGTGCTTTAAGGGGCGTGCGGTTTCGCCGGGCGGGGCGGCGAAGCGGGGAGGCGGGGCATTATCGGACCGGCCGCGCGGATGGCCGGGCGCCCGACAACGTCGGGCGGGCGGGCGGGGCTTCAGACCGATAAGGGCCGGAAGGAGGGGCCTCGGAGCCACGGGGAATCGAACCCCGATTTGCTGAATGCGATTCAGCCGTCATCCTGTTAGACCATGGCCCCGGGGAGCGATCGATTGAGCGGCCTATTCTAATGTCGCGCGGCCGACGGTCAGAGGGCCGCGGCACGCAGACCCGCGCGGGAGCAGGCGGCGCGCCGGAGACGGAGCGACGGGAGGCGTGGCAGGCGTTCCACGGGCGACGGCGTGCGGTCGCGGCCGCGAACGTGGCGACACGTTCACGCGGCGAGCGGTCTCGGTCGCGTCGGGCGAATGGCAGGCGGCGCCGTCGCGTGAACCGCCCGCGAACGGCAGTCGGGGCGATCGACACGCCGGTCGAACCAGACCTTAACCACCCGGTCCGTGACCCCATTTACCAAAAATCGGCCGGCTTTTGACGCGCCGAAAAGACGGCTACCTATAGTTGCACCGAGCCGGCCAAGCGACGTCAGCACTCAGGCGCCCGACAGGTAACCGATGCAGCAGACAGCGCAGCCCCCGCCGTCCTGGATCAGGAACTGGAGCCGCTGGTAACGGTCTTCCGGCTGCTCTCGGACAAGACGAGCCTCAACATCCTCATGTTGCTGAGCAAGGGTACCCCGGCAACGTCAGCAGCCTGTGCGACGAACTCGGCCTGCCCCAGCCGACGGTCAGCCATCACCTCGGACTGCTGCGGATGAGCAACCTGATCTTCCAACGTCGCCGCGACGGCAAGCAGGTCTTCGACGACCTCAACGGCCACGTCGAGACGCCGGCGTCGACGCGGCTCCAGGTGGCGGTCGACAACTTCACCGTGCAGATCGCGGTTGGTGTTCCAGACGGCGACGCGGCGACGGCGACGCGCGGCCCGCCTCGCTGCAGTTCGGCCGTGCTTGTGCGCTCGCTCGCGGAGGGTCGAATGGGTCCGTCCGCGGCTCGTGGTGGTCCGACCACGGCTCGAGCTCACGAAGGTGGCATCGACGGGGATTCGCGTGGTCACGCGAATCGCGATCGCCTTGTCGGCCATTCCCATGCAACCCCGGATCCGACGCGACCGACCCCGATCTCGACCGCCGCCCGGCGACGCCTTTGATGATCGCCACCGCCCGCGGCACGTCCGGCGGCTGAGTTCTCCGATCGAGCCAGTAAATACGTCAGGTAAGGTCGCTGAACTTTAAAACCACTCGCCATCCCACGCCGGTTCGCACGTGATCCTCGGGTGCGAGCAGGTCGCGGACGCGGAACCGCGGCAGCTCCGGCCAGCGCCGAAAACCTCGCAGACCTCCCGCCACTGAATGCGATCTCGTTCATGTACGACACTAATCGGCGTTCGGTGACGAGCGCGCGGACGTGACTCGACCGGGCGAGATTTCATGCGTGAGCCTTTAGCGAACCGGACGGTCAATCCAGCCCGGGCGCGTCACGCATCGAACCTCGCCATCTCAAGCTGATTTGCCGCGCCGTGGGCGGCGGCGGGGCCGCGGGCTCGACGTTCAGTCGCTCGCCGGTCAGGCGGATGAACACGTCCTGAAGCGTCGGCTTTCCGACCGACACCGCGTCGACCAGCCCCGGCACGGCCTCGATGAGTTGCGGGACGAACTCGTGGCCGCGCGGCCGCTCGAGGCGGACCGCGCCGTCGAGGAACTGGCGGACACGCCGAGCCGCTCGCCGAGCGCGTCGCGGACGCGGGCCGGGTCGGTCGTGGTGACGGTGATGACGTCGCCGCCGATGCGCTCCTTCAACGCGGCGGGGGTGTCGCAGGCGAGCAGTTTTCCGTGCCCGCATGATGCCGAGAGCGCGTGCAGAGGTCGGCCTCCTCCATGAGGTGCGTGGTGACGAGCACGGTGATGCCGCCGGCGGCGAGATCGGCTGCGGAGTTGACGCCACAGCTCGATCCGGGCGGCGGGGTCGAGGCCGGTGCTCGGCTCGTCGAGCAGGAGGACCTCCGGGCGGTGGAGCAGGCCCTTGGCGAGCTCGACGCCGCCGCATGCCGCCGCTGAACGCGTCGATCCGCTCGCGCGCGCGGTCCGCCAGGCCGAACGCGGCCAGCGACTCGGCGGCGCGGCGACGCAGGTCGTCGCCGCGCAGGCCGTAGAGGTGGCCGTGGTGGAGCAGGTTCTCCTCGGCCGTGACACCGTTGCTTGTCGACGCTCGGCGACTGGAACACCACGCCGATGCGCCGCCGCACGCCGTCGCGGTCGCGACGGGGTCGAGGCCGAGGATGCTCACCGCGCGATCGGGCGGAGCCGGCAAGCAGGGTGCAGAGGGTGCGGAAGAGCGTCGTCTTGCCGCTGCCGTTGGGGCCCAGGAGGCCGAAGATCTCGCCGCGGCGACGTCGAAGCTGACGCCGTCGAGCGCGACGCGTTCGCCGTAGGCGTGGCGGAGATCGCGAACTTGTACGACCGCGTCTGACATTCGTCACTCACCTGTTATCGGCGCGTCCGTGGCGAGGAGATTTTGGGTTCCCGGCTGAAGGTTGGAAGGGTCGACCGCGGCGGCGACGCTCGGCGCGGAGCAATCGGTCAGCACTTCGCCGCGGAGTGCGGTCATCGCTCGCTTGTCTGAGGAACCGCGACGGTCGCGAAGAACGCTGAGCCGGAGCAGGAACATCAGATGGTCCTGGCCACCTGCGCCCCGCGACGCTGGCGACCGATGTCTTCGACGCACTCCGCGTCTCCGCGGTTCGATGTTTGGCCCGGTGTCGGGATTCGAACAGTTGTAAGAGATGGAACCGACGACCCCTTGTACTACGGGAGGGCGGCTAAGCCGCAAGCGGCGTCGTCGAATATGCAGTGAGGGGCGTCGCCCGCGCCAGTTACTTCTGCATCGGGCCCAGGTAGGGGCCCATTCGGTTGAACAGGTCGACGTGCACGATATCCGGGATCAGGGCGGCGACCAGCACGATGCACAGGAAGATCGGCACGAACAGGATCAGGTAGATCAGCTTCCCCTCGAACTTCAGGTGCATGAAGAACACCGCGACCGCCGCCCCCTTCACCGAGGCGATCAGCAGCGCGAGGAGCACCTTCACGAGCTCGCTCTCGATGTGGATGAACGCGACGGCGACGGTCACGACCGTCAGCGCCACGAGCAGGCCGAAGATCCCGACGTAGTTGATCCGGTGGTGCGGCATCGCCACCGTCTGCCCGTGCGGCTCGGGATGCCCGTTGCCGCCAAACCGCGGCGTGTTCTCGGTTGTCTCGCTCATCGGTGTCACTCCCGGAGAGTCAAGGGTCAAGAGTCAGCGGTCCGCGGTAGTGAATCAGACGGGGGCCAAGTCTTTGGTTGGGTGACTCTTGAAACTTGACCCTTGACCGCCTCACGTTTGCCGCACGTCCTCACCACGGGCCCTCAGATCAGGTACAGCAGCGGGAACAGGAAGATCCACACCAGGTCGACGAAGTGCCAGTAGAGGCCCGTGTACTCGGTGTGGGCGGGGAGGATTTTGCCGCGGGCCGACTGGGCGAGCAGGATCGCGATGGCGAGGATGCCGCCGACGACGTGCAGGCCGTGGACGCCGGTGAGGGCGAAGTAGCAGGAGTAGAAGATGTTCCGCCAGGGGCCGTAGTTCTCCTCGGAGTTGATCGTCGCGGCCGACAGGTCGAACGTCTCCGGTTCGCTCGTGCCCGACGCCCGCCGGACCTGCGCCTCGCTGACGCGGTGGAGGTCGAACCCCTTGGCCGGCGCCGGCATCCGATAGCCGACGAACTCCCGCTTCCCGTCGTGCTCGTGCCAGTGCCCGTCGTAGACGTACGCGGCCTTCGCGCCGGTGGTCTCGACGGCCACGACCGTGCTGTGGTGAAGCTTGCTCCGGTACTCGATGCTCTTGATGACGAGGAAGCCGAACGCGCACGCCAGCGTGACGGCGAGGAAGGCGCTCGTCCGCCTGCGGTCGCCCCGCTGTGACGCGTCGACCGCGAGCGCCATCGTGAGACTGCTGAAGATCAGCACGAGCGTGTTGAGCGCCGCCAGCGGCTTGCTCAGCGACGCAGCGTGTGCCTCGAACACCTGGGGCGACCCGGACCGCAGCACGATGTAGCTGCCGAGGATCCCGATGAAGAACATGATCTCGCTGGCGAGGAACAGCCAGATCCCGATCTTGCCCGGCGCGGTCGGATCGCCGTGGCTCATCACCGGGTCCGGCGCGTGCTCCTCGGGGACGTAGCCGTGGTCTGCGATCGTCGACACGTTGGGATGCTCCTTCGCTCTCTGTTGTGGGGTCCGCGTAAGCGACCCGCACGCCGTCAATCGCCGAGCCAACGCGGCGGGCGAGCCCGCCGGCTAAATGCGGACCACGGCGTTCCCCTCGTCCGCTACTTGCCCGGCCGCCCGAACGTTGCGTCGGCGACGACCGCTTTGCCGTCCTCGGCGTTCACCCTCACCTCGACGTCGCCCAAAAAATCGTGCCGGAAGACGAGCGTGTGCTCGCCTGCCGGGAGGGTCTTCAATTCGTACGCGCCGTCGGGGCCGGCGACCGTGAAGAACGGGTGGTCGAACACGTTCACCGACGCGCTCATCCACGGGTGCACGTCGCACTTCACCTTGAACGATTCGGCCGCCCGGAACGTGAGGTCCTTCGTCTCGCCGGCGGCGGTCATCCCGAAGTTGAACGACGCGTTGTCGGCCGGCAGGCCGTGGACGTTGTGCAGCGTCGCGTCGCTGCTCTTCACCCGCAACGTCTGCCCGACCCGCAGCGCGACGACGTGGGGCACGTACTCGCAGTTCACCTGGTCGAGCAGCACCGGATCAGCGGCCACGGGGGCGGCGGCGGGCGCGCCCTTCAGGAAGACCACGACGTCCCGCAGGCGGCCGCCGTCGCCGACGCGCACCGGGGCGACCTCGATCGACGTGCCGCCCGTGTGGCAAGTTCCCGCCTCGACCTGTTCGGCCGCCGGCGGCTCGCCGTTGAACGTGACGACGCCGCGCACGGTGGCGTTGCCGAGGACGGCGGGTGCGAGCGCGGGAGCCGGCACCGCGGCGGCGCCGGCGTCGTCGTCGTCACAGCCGGCCGCGTTCAGCAGCAGCAGTGGGACGGCGATGACGAGCCACGCGAGCGATCGGGCCGGCCTCACAGCGGGCTCCAGGTCTGCTTGTCGAGCATCATCGCGGCCAGCAGCAGGGGGAGGTAGATGATCGAGGCGAAGAACAGCTTGCGCGCGTCGGGCCGCGACTTCGTGATTGCGCACTGCGCGCCGAACCCGAGGAACGCCAGGCCCATCACCGTCGCCGACAGGAAGTAGAAGACGCCGGCCATGCCGATGATCGTGGGGAAGAGCGTGACCGGGATCAGCGCCGCGGCGTAGAGCACGATCTGCCGGCTCGTGCTGGCGAGGCCCGGGTCGACCACCGGCAGCATCTTGAAGCCGCCGGCGGCGTAGTCGTCGCGGAACAGGATGGCGATCGCCAGGAAGTGCGGCATCTGCCAGAAGAACAATATCGCGAAGAGCGCCCACGCCTGCGGGCCTAGGTCGTCGGTGACGGCCGTCCAGCCCATCATCGGCGGGATCGCGCCGGGGACGGCGCCGACGACCGTGCAGAGCGACGTCCACCGCTTCATCGGCGTGTAGAGGAACACGTACGACGCGAGCGTGATCGCGCCGAGCGCGGCGGTGAGGCCGTTCACCAGCAGCGCGAGGTAGACCGTGCCGCAGACCGACAGCAGCACGCCGAACGCCAGCGCCTCCAACGCGGTGACGCGGCCGGCCGGCAGGGGGCGGTTGGCGGTGCGGGGCATGAGCGCGTCGAGGTCGCGCTCGACGTACTGGTTCAGCACGCTGGCGCCGGCGGCGGTGAGGGCGGTGCCGAGCAGCGTGTGGATCAGGCGCACCCAATCGTCGGTCAGCCCGCGGGCGGCCATGTAGTAGCCGACCATCGTTGTGACGACGACGAGGAAGTTCATCCGCGGCTTGGTGAGCTCGTAGAACTCGCCGGCGCGCGAACGCCCGTCCGTCCCGGCCGCCGCAGACGACGGCAGCAGCGCCGCGTCGGCCGCGGCGCGGTCGGCGGCGGGCAGGTCCATGATGTCGGCAGCAGAAGCAGTCTTCATGATGATTCGTTCTTATAACGTCACGCGGTCGCGACGCGGACACCGGCGCCGGCGGAATCCTCCCGCACCGGACCCAAATCGGTCGCGCGCCGCCGGCGGAACGTGGCGGAGTATAGCCGCATCGTCCGGGCCGCCAGCATGAACGTCGTCGCCAACAGCACCGCCCCGACCGCGACGTGGGCGCTGGCGACGTCGGCCGGCTTGCGCAGGACCACCGTCAGCACGCCGAGCGTCACCTGCACCGCCAGCAGCGCCCCGAGCATGCTCGCCGGGGCGATCAGCGGCCGGCGGTCTCCCATCCGGCGGAACAGCGTCAGCGCCGTAAATCCCGCAATCACCGCGACCGAAAACACCGCGGCCCCGGGCGCCACGCCCCGCGTCGAGCCGACCGCGTGGGCCATCCCGAGCGCCGACAGGAAGACGAAGCCGGCGCCCATCGAAGCGATGATCCGGCCCCAGCCGACCGAGCCGCGCTCGCGGCGGAGCGTCGCGGCGATAAGGCCGATGAGCAGCATCGTCACGAGGATCGCGCCGACGCGGTGGCCGAAGTGGAGCCAGATCTGCCAGAGGGAGACCTCCGCCAGGTGCAGGTCGTAGACTCGCGTCTGGTTCGCCCACTTCACGCCCGCCTCCGACACCGGCGGCAGCACGTGTCCGTACGCCAGGGGCACGTCCGGGATCGCCAGGCCGGCGTCGTTGTGCCGCATCATCGCGCCGACGATGAGTTGCAGGTAGATGGCCACCACCGCGACGCAGCCGATCCGCGCGAGTCGCCGGCCGTGCTGTGCCGCTTCCGGCGCGGCCGAGCGGTCGGGGGCGCTGATCCACCAGCGCGACGTGACGACGGCCGTCAGCGTTGCGAGGCAGAAGAACGCCTGTGCGAAGCAGGCGTGGACGATCGCCAGGTCGAGTTCGACGAGCACCACCCGCAACCCGCCGAGCACGCCCTGGAAGATGACGGCGGCAAGCACGCCCGTGGCCAGCCAGCGCACCCACTTCCGCGGCTCGTTTAGCCAGGCGGCGATCGTCAGGACGATCGACAGCAGGCCGACGACGGTGCCCATCAACCGGTGCGTGTGCTCGTAGAGGATGCCGCCGATCCAGAGGCGCGGCGGGAACAGGAACATGTTGTAGCCGTACGTGTTCGGCCAGTCGGGTACGCTCATGCCCGCCCCGTGGCTCGTCACGAGACCGCCGAGCGCGATCAGCGGCAGCGTCGCGCCCACCGTCAGCACGGCGATGCGGTGGAGGCCGGGGTTGTAACGCTCGTCGGTCATTCTCGGGTCGTTCACCGCTGAAGTTTATTCACCACGCAGATCACGGAGAGCACGGAGGAGGAAGAATTGAAAGCTGCTTTTCAATCCTCTGCACCCGTTGTTGTACTTCTTCTTCTTCTTCTCTTCTTCTCCGGGTTCTCCGTGGTGGAATCGGTTTCTAATGCTTCACTGCCGCGAGTTGGTCCGCGCCGTCGACCCAGCGCGTCTGGGCGAGCCAGTCTTCCTCCACCAGCGGCGTGCTGTACTCGTAGGGGCCGTGGTGGACGACCGGGACCTTCTCGAAGTTGCCGTGCGGCGGGGGGCTGGCGGTCTCCCACTCCAGCGTGGTGGCGTTCCACGGGTTGCGCGGGGCCTTGGCGCCCCAGATCCAGCTGCCGAGGAAGTTGATCACGAACGGGATCTGCGACAGCCCGAGGCAGAACGCGCTGATCGTGATGAACTCGTTCATCGGCTGGAAGCGCTCGCCGTACGTCGTGTACTCCATATAGCTCGCCACCCGGCGGGGGAAGCCGCTGATGCCCAGGATGTGCATCGGGAAGAACGTCAGGTTGAAGAAGACGAACGACAGCCAGAAGTGGACCTGCCCCAGGCGGTCGTTCATCATCCGGCCGAACATCTTCGGGTACCAGTAATACAGGGCCGCGAAGATGCCGAACACGCTGCCGCCGAACAGCACGTAGTGGATGTGGGCGACGATGAAGTACGTGTCGTGGATCTGGATGTCGACGGCCGTGCTCGCCATGAAGATGCCGGACAGCCCGCCGATCACGAACAGCGCGACGAACCCACGGCGTTGAGCATCGCCGCCGTAAAGCGGATGTTGCCGCCCCACATCGTGCCGAGCCAGTTGAAGGTTTTGATCGCGCTGGGGACGGCGATGAACATCGTGCTGATCGCGAACGTGGTGCCGAGCGTCGGGTTCATGCCGCTCTGGAACATGTGGTGCGCCCAGACGATGAACCCGAGGAACGCGATGCCGGCCAGCGCGTAGACCATCGGCCGGTAGCCGAAGATCGGCTTGCGGCAGAACGCGGGCATGATGTCGCTGACCATGCCCATCGCCGGCAGGATCATGATGTAGACGGCCGGGTGGCTGTAGAACCAGAACAGGTGCTGGTGCAGCAGCGGGAAACCGCCGCCGGCCGTGTTCGTCGCGCCGTTGGAGACGACCCAGTCGACCGGGATGAAGAACGTCGTGAACCGGTGGTGGTCCAGCAGGTTCATGAACAGCACGCTCGCCAGCACGGGCGTGGCGAGCAGGACGAGGATCGACGTGATGAACAGCGACCAGATCGACAGCGGCAGGCGGAACATCGTCATGCCGGGGCAGCGGAGCTTGATGATCGTCGTCAGGTAGTTCACCGCGCCGAGGATGCTCGAGAACCCCAGGACGAACAGGGCGAAGAACCACGCCGCCTGCCCGTCGAATGCCACCCGCTGCGCGAACCGCAGCGCGAAGTAGGCGGTGACGGCCGACAGGGCGACGGCGACGGGGATGTTGACCGCGCGGTGGCCGAGGCGGACGGTGTATGAGGCGATGAACAGGAAGCAGCCGAAGAACGCGGCGAAGTTCAGCAGCAGCGGGATCGCCGTCCACGTCGACATCGTGCCGGCGTCGGCGTCGTGGACGCGGAGGAACATCACGAACGATTCCCACGCGCCGGCGGGCGCGACGTACCCGAGCGTGCCGCCGTTGAGCCACAGGCTGCTGAGCGGCGGGTAGCTCGTCCACCCCGCGCCGGGCGGGCCGCCCTGCAGGAAGAAGCTGGCGCTGAGGATCGTGCCCGCGGGCACCGCCATCCAGAACGCCAGCCCATTCATGAACGGGAACGCCATGTCGGCGGCGCCGATCTTCAGCGGGATGAGGTAGTTCCCGAACGTCCCGACGAGCAGCGGGATGATCACGAGGAAGATCATGATCGACGCGTGCATCGTAAACGCGGCATTGTAGAACTCGGGCGTCATCGCGCCGCCGGTCCAGCCCATGTACTCGCCGAGGATCGGCACGGCCTTGCCGGGCCAGCCGAGCTGCCAGCGGACGAGCATCGCCTCGAGCCCGCCGATCACCATGAACATCAGGCCCATCAGCAGGAACTGGATGCCGATCACCTTGTGGTCGGTCGAGAAGATGTACTTCTTGACGAAGCCGACGTCGTGGCGCGCGTGCTCGTCGCCGTGCGCGTCGTGGGTGGCGACGCCGCCGTGGCTGGGGTGGGGAATCGCGGTCATAGATAAAGCTCGAAAATCGTACTTGAATGCGATTGCGCCCGCTGCCGCCGTGGCCGCCGTTCATTTCGCCGGTGTCACGGCCCCGGTGGCGCCCGCGCCCGCCGGCGCGGCCGATGCCACCGGCTGCGTGGCCGGGGCCGGCGCGGGGGTGGCGGCCGGGTTCTCGCGGTTGATGAAGTTCTGGTACTCCTGCTTCGACACGACGAGCAGGTCGCCGCGCATCGTGTAGTGGCCCAGGCCGCACAACTCCTCGCAGACGATCTCGTGCGGCTTGGTGATCACCGACAGTCTCGTGATGCCGAGCTTCGCGAGGTCGGCACGGAAGAGTTCGATCTCGTCGGCGAGCAGCTTCGCGTCCTGGTCCATCTGGGCGGCGGTCACGCGCTTGCGGAGCAGGCGCTTGCGGGCGCCCTCGCTGAGGCTCTCCTGGCTCTGGAGCCAGACGCGGCGCCGGGCGCCGCGGGATTTGTCGGTCGGGTCGTAGATCTGGAACCGCTTGGGGTTGCCGCCGACGGCGACGCCCGGCGTGTCGAGGTCGAGCCAGATCGCCTTGTCGCTTGGCACCTTCGCCAGTTCGATCGGCTCGGTGCTCTGCCCCTCGCGCTTCGACTCGAAGAACACGTGCCCGCGCATGCCGGGGACGGCGTCGAGCTTCACGCGGAAGTTCGGCAGGAAGAAGTCGTGGATCACGTCCTTCGACGTGAGGTGGAGGTCGAGCTTCGTCTCGACCGGCACGATCACCGGCCGGCCCGGCACCTTCGTCGTGTCGTCGTCGCGCCCGGCGTCGGGGACGGACTTGTCCGGGTGAACGTCCTGCCCGAGCGGGTTAGCCGTGATGTCGTTGTTGATCGCCTTCATCGCCGCGGCGAGGTTCTGGCCGCGGTACTTCGGGTCGGTCGGCTTCGGGTAGGAGAGGTAGCGGCCGAGCTCGCGGTCCTGGCCGGGGTAGATCACGTTCCACTTGAACTGCTCGCCGATCACCAGCAGTTGCTCGCGCGTCGGGTCGTCCGCCCAGGCGGCGAAGCGGAAGTCGTCCCACGCCCGCTTCGTCCACAGCGCGATCACGAGCAGCACGACGGCGGGCGCGAGCGTCCAGGCCATCTCGAGGCGGGTATTGCCGTGCGTGAAGATCGCCTTGGCCCGGTCGGCGCGGAAGCGGTACTTGATCGCGAAGACAACGATCGTCACCTCGACGGCGACGAAGACCGCCATCGTGATCCAGAAGATGAAGTAAAAGAGGCGATCGATCGAGTCGCCGTGCGTCGAGTAGTTCGGCGTGAGCCACCAGTGGGAAAATCCGCTTTCGGCGAGCACGGCGGGCCCGGCCGCGAGGACGCCGATCGTCCCCGCCGACGCCGGTGCGGCGATCGACAGCAGCGCCGCAACCACTGCGACGGCCAGCACCGCGCCCCACCGGGACGCTCCGTACCCCGCGCGCTGGAATCGTCGCTTGCGGAGCTTCGATAAGGTCGCCAAAACGGTCTCCTTCGGGACGGCTGCGCGATGGAAAAAGCGCGCCCGTCACGCTCGCGCCGGCCGTGTTAACAACCCGCCCGGCACTCCGGAGACGCCGCGGTAAGATCGGCCGGCGGCGGGCGCGTGCGGCGCGGCCCTGATGGCGAAGAAGGGTGGGCCGTTGTTCACGACCCACCCCTCGTTGTCCGGCTCATCGGCTGTCGGGACGACGGGTGGCGGATTATTAGCAAATCCCCTTCCCCACATCAAGTTTCCCCGCCGACTTTCGCGAGTTTCAATTCGACGGAACATTCGCGAACACAAGGGATTGCGAAGCCCGCCGTCATTGCCCGCGTTAGTTGGCCTTGGCGACGCTCTTCCTCGGGCTTGCAGGCGGTGGTCGAGCAGCAGGCCTTCTTCGGCTCGGCCGACGTCTGCGCGGCGGCGAGCGTCACCTCGACGGAGCCCTTCACCGGCTCGGCCGCGGCGGCCTCGGCCTTGAAGCTGAAGGTCGCGTCGGCCTTGCCGTCCTTGACCTCGACCTGCGCCTCCTGCTCGCCGAGCGTCTCGTGCCACGCGACGAGCGTGTACTTCCCGTCGGCAAGGCCGGCGGTCGGGACCTCGAACGTGCCGTCCTCCTTGCTGACGGCGAAGAACGGGTGCGAGAAGACGTTGACGAACACGGCCATCCACGGGTGGACGTCGCACTTGATCTTGAACCGCTCCTCGACCTTCATCGGCTCCATCTTCTTGCCCGGGTCGACGGTGGGCTGGCCGAAGTTGAACGCCGGGTTGTCCAGCGCGAGCGAGTGGACGTTGTGGAGGAACGGGTCGGAGTTGGCGACGATGAACTCCTGCCCGGCCATCATCGCCGCGACGTGCGGGACGTACTGGCACCCCTTCTGGTCGATCTTCAGCGGCGTCTTGGGCAGCTCGCCCTTCAGCTCGGCACCCTCGGCGGGCTTGATCGAGACGACGACGTTCTGCAGCTTGCCGTCGGTGACGACGAGGCTCTCGTCGAAGATGCCATCGGGGTGCTGCTCGGCGCACTCCTTGATGGCGGCCATGTCGACCTCGGCCGGCTCGGGGGCCGTGCCGTCGAACTTCACGGTGCCCTTGATCTGACCGAACGACACGCTGCAGAGCCCCGCCGAGACGGCCAGGGCGAGCATCCAGATACGCGGCTTCATCGAAACTCCTTGGAAAGGGGTGATGCGCTCTCTCGTTTCCCCCGCGAACCGCCCGGGGCCGTCGGGCCGGCGGGTCGGCGTGACGACCGGTAAAGTCGTCGATCGGGGCGGTGATATTACAACGAACGATACGACATGTTTAGCCGCCGTCCGTTAGTGCCGCGGCCACGAACCGGCCGCCGCTACCGCCTGTCCAGCCTCGCCTTCCAAGATTACCAGAGAGTATGGCGCGCGGATGTCTCGGCAGCCGTTTTCGGTTTGGCCGCGTGAGGGGGCGATCCGTCGAAGCCAATCGAGCCCCGCGCGATCACCAACCCTCCGAAAGAGTGGGACGTCGCACCGCGGGTTGTCGATAGCTTCCCGAGAGGGCCGTGCGCGCCCGAAAGTCGCGACGGACTGGAACGACCCGATGAACGATCGAGCCCGACTTATTTTCCCACTTCTGCTGGTCCTGACCGCGACGTTGGCCGGCTGCTCGAAGAAGTCTGAGAACGGCGGCGGCGGCCCGAACGGTCAGATCGCGAACGGAACGGGCAACGGCGGCCCGCGCGACGCGTTCGAGGCCGCCAAGGGCGACCCGCCAATCGCCGCCGACACGCACTTCGCCGCCGCCACCTACGCCGAGGAGGTCGGCCATCACGCCCGGGCCGCCGACCTCTACCGCAGCGCCCTGAAGCGCGAGCCGAAGCACCTCGGCGCGATGTACCGCCTCGGCGTCGTCCACGCCAAGCTCCAGCAGCACGACGAGGCGATCGCCCTCTGGAAACGCTACGTCAAGGCGACCGGTGAATCCGCCGAGGCCTACAGCAACCTCGCCTACGCCTACGAACTGGCCGGCCTGCCCGACGACGCCGAAGCCGCCTACGGCGCCGGGATCGACCGCGACGCGAAGAACGTCCCCTGCCGGGTGAACTACGGCCTGATGCTCGCCCGCCGCGGCGACGTCACCGGCGCGGTCGTTCAACTCCGCGCCGTCCTGGACGAGGCGGACGTCCACTACAACCTCGCCTCCGTCCACGAACTCCAAGGCCGCACCGACCAGGCCCGGCTGGAGTACAGGAAGGCGCTGGAACTCGACCCGCAGTTCCGCGACGCCCAAGCCCGCCTCGACGCGATCGAGTAGAAGCCGGAAGCGTTCGTCCCACAGACTTCGCAGATTTCAGAGGTTGAAAGACGGACGCGCGCCACTCGCCCGCCCGCAACTTCTCTTGATCGGTGAAAACTGCGAAAACTGTGGATCGTTCTTCTTCTCCGTGTCTCCGTGTCTCCGTGTCTCCCTGGTTCAATTCCGCAGGACCGTCGCGGCGCGACCCGCGCCGAAATGACAGTCCGCCGGCGGGGCCGTAGAATCTCCCCGCTCATGGCCCACAACGTCGCGCTCTTCGTTACCTGTCTGACCGACCAGTTCTACCCCCACGTCGCCGTCGCCGTGACGAAGATCCTCGAGCGCTACGGGTGCCGCGTCGGCTTCCCGCAGGCGCAGACCTGTTGCGGCCAGCCGTTCTTCAACAACGGCTTCCACCCCGAGGCGCGCGAGCTCGCCAAGCGGTTCGTCGAGATCTTCGAGCCGTACGACTACGTCGTGACGCCGAGCGGGAGTTGCTGCGCGATGGTGCGCGAGCAGTACGAGGTGCTCTTCAAGGGCGACCCGGCGTGGGAGCAGAGCGCGCATCAGGTGACGTCGAAAACGTTCGAGTTCGTCGAGTTCCTCAACAAGGTGCTGAAGGTGGACCTGTCGACCCTCGCGCTGCCGAAGCCTGAGTCCGTCACCTACCACTACACGTGCCACCTCCGCGGCATCGGCGTGAAGGACGAGGGCGTGCGGATGCTGCGGGAAATGGGCAACATCGAGTTCCGCGCGATGGAGAAGACCGACCAGTGCTGCGGCTTCGGCGGCACGTTCGCCACGAAGTACCCCGCCATCAGCGGCGCGATCGTGGAGGACAAGGTGGCCTGCATCGCCGACACGAAGGCCCAGACCGTCATCTGCAACGACGCCGGTTGCACGATGAACATCGCCGGCATGTGCCACCGCCGCGACGTGCCGGTGAAGGTGAAGCACATCGCCGAACTCATGGCGGACGCGCTCGGCATCGATGCGACGACGTGGTGACGCGACGACGTGCCAACGCCGCGACGGCCGCTCGTTGACCGTGCTGTCGGCGATCGCATGCCGCGTCGCCGTCTCCCGCTTCACGCCGTCCCCTCTCGACGTGGACGGTTCGCCGGCTGATGCGACAGATCAGGTCGGCCACGCCCGCGGGCGACACTGCACGCCGATCACGCTCCCCCCGCGCCCGCTCCGACCACCCCCGTCAGATCAAGCGACGCAAATCTAGTGAAACCTGCCGCGGAGGCACTTCGGTTGCGACGTTCTCCGCGCGGCACGTCGCCGCGCTGGAGGTACGTCAATGGCATCGACTAAGAGCAGCAAGCTGAAAGATCCGAGTGGCGGGCTCACCGCCGCGGGCCGCAAGCATTTCAAGGAGACCGAGGGCGCGTCGCTCCGGCCGGGCGTGAAGGAGGTGAGGTCGGCGGAGGACATGAAGCGCAAGGGATCGTTCCTCCGCCGGCACTACGGCAAGAAAACGCCGAGCCCGCTCGCGGACGACAAGGGCGAGCCGACGCGGTACGCCAAGCAGGCGCACGCGTGGGGCGAGCCGGTCCCCAAGACCAAGGCCGACGTCGCCCGCCTGGCGAAGAAGGGGACCGAACTGCTCGAACGTTACCACCAGGCGCACGACGCCGCCGGCCCCGCTCCCGCGTCCCGTGCCGCCAAGGGGAAGTCGCAACCGAAGTCGCCGAAGTGAACGCGGAGGTGCCGCCATGTCAACGAAGGCAACAAAGCCGAAGGCCGAGGTTCAATACACGAAGCCGGACCTGCGCGAGCGATTGAAGGAGGAGATCAAGGCCTCCGACAAGGGCGGGCGCAAGGGTCAGTGGAGCGCCCGCAAGAGCCAGTTGCTCGTCCACGAGTACGAAAAAGCCGGCGGCGGCTACAAGGGCGCGAAGGGCGAGCCGCAGAAGAGCCTGGAGAAGTGGACGAAGGAGAAGTGGCAGACGAAGGACGGCTCGACCCGCGCCCGCCACAGCAAGGAAACCGACCGCTACCTGCCGGAGAAGGCGTGGGACCAACTGACGCCGGCCCAGCAGCGCGCGACGGACGCGAAGAAGCGCACCGCGTCGCGCACCGGCAAGCAGTTCGTCCCCAACACCCAGGCGGCAAAGACGGCACGCCGGCGGGCGGTAAAGAAGTAGGCGGCCCCGCGCGCGACGACGTCGCCGCGGGCTGTTCCGTCTGGCCACAGCCGCGTCCTCCCAGTTCGGGAGCGGCCCGCGGGACCGAGCGGCCCGATTCATCCCGGGTAGGACGTCTACGAGGGTGGCCGCGTCGCGTGCGCGCGTGGCGCCTGCGCGGGTTGAAAACGCGTGCCACGACGACGGGCGCAAACTGTGCCACTGGTTTTCAACCCGTGCGGGCGGCTCGGCGGACCGTGCACCGTGGTGTTCTTCATCCACCTTCGCTCCAAGCAGCGAATGACCCGGCGCGGTGCCGACGAGAGCCACGAGAGGTCTTTCAGCGTACCTCCGGATGACCGTTCCGCCCGGCGGCCGTTTCGGAAGCTCTAACTTCCCCGCCACGCTTGGGACTCGCCGGACGATGCGTACAATCCACCTTATGCCCACGACGCCGAGTCCGACCCTTGAGAACCGCCGCATCGATCAGAACACCGCCGAGTTCCTCGGCCAGGCCGCCGCCGCCAAGTTCGACTTTCACGGCGTGAGCGTGAAGGCGGCCGGCGACGAGAAGCTGAAGCGGTCGATCAACAACGCCGTCCTGCGCCAATACACCGGCCGCCAGACCTGCCTCACGGAACTCCCCGACGCCGACGCATTGCGCGCGCTGGCCGGCGACATCAAGCAGCACGCGCTGGACTATCTCGACTACTACCTCGAACAGCTTCAGACGAACGTCGAGCGCAACGGTGGGCACGTCCACTTCGCCCGCACGGGCGAGGAGGCGCGGCAGATCATCCTCGACATCGTGAAGCGGTCCGCCTGCAAGCGCGTGATCAAGAGCAAGTCGATGGTGAGCGAGGAGATCAACCTCGCTCACGTGATGGAGGCGGCGGGGCTCGACGTGGTCGAGACGGACCTCGGCGAGTTCATCGTGCAGATCAGCCACGACAAGCCGAGCCACCTCGTCGCGCCGATCGTTCACAAGGACAAGGCGAGCATCGCCAGGCTGTTCAGCGAGTACTTCGGCACGCCGTACTGCGACGACCCCAACGCGCTGTGCAACCAGGCGCGCGAGTACCTGCGCGACAAGTTCCGCACGTCGGACTTCGGCATCACCGGCGGCAACTTCCTCATCGCCGAGACCGGGCAGGTGCTGTGCGTCGAGAACGAGGGGAACCAGCGGCAGAGCGTGAGCACGCCGCGCGTGCTGCTGAGCCTCGTCGGCATCGAGAAGGTGATCCCCCGCATGGCCGACGCGGCGGTGATGATCAAGCTCCTCGCCCGCAGCGCGACCGGGCAGCCGATCACGATCTACAACAACCTCTTCGGCGGCCCGCGCGGCGCCGGCGAGAAGGACGGGCCGGAGGAGTTCCACCTCGTCCTGATGGACAACGGCCGCACCGAGATCCTGGCGAGCGAGGAGTACCGCGAGACGCTCCGCTGCATCCGCTGCGGCGCGTGCCTCAACGCGTGCCCGATCTACCGCAAGATCGGCGGCCACGCTTACGGCAGCGTCTACCCCGGGCCGATCGGGGCGCTGATCACGCCGCTGTTCGAAGGACTGGGGAACTACAAGGACCTGCCGCAGGCGTCGAGCCTCTGCGGCGCGTGCTACGAGGCGTGCCCGGTCAAGATCAACATCCCCAAGCACCTGATCAACATGCGGCGGGACATCGTCAACACGCACCTCAACGGCCGCCTCGAGCGGGCCGTGTTCCGCGCGTGGGCGTGGTCGCTGAAGTCGCCGCTGCTCTACAGCCTGTTCGGCGCGGCGCAGAAGTTCGACCTCCGCCGCCGCGCCGGCGGCACCGGCTGGATTCGCCGCCTGCCGAAGATCGCCTCCGGCTGGACGCAGGTTCGCGACATGCCCGCGCCGGCCGCCAAGACGTTCCACCAGATGTGGCGGAAGAAGCGCGTCGCCGCCGACGCGTGCAAGGCCGACGAGACGGGCGCGTAGATCGACTTCCAAAGATGGTTCAACCCTGTCCCCTCCCCCTGGCTCAGGGGAGAGGGTTAGGTGAGGGGATCTCGCCGCAGGGCGCGCGGGGAGACAATGGCCGCATCGTGCGAGAGGGGACGGCTCGGTTCTGCTACGCCGCCTGCGAGATTCCCTCACCCCTGCCCTCTCCCCTGAGTACAGGGGAGAGGGGGTACGGTATCGACCGACGCGCGCGAGCGGCGGCGGCCGAGAACACCCTGCGCGCCGCCGTCCGTTAGACAGTCGCGGCCTCCGCGACGATCGACCAATCAATCCGACGAAAACACCATGGGCACTGAACTCGACACCGTCCTGGAAAAAGTCCGCCGCTCGCTCGGCCGCACGTCGGCGCTGACGGAACTGCCGGTGCCGCCGATCATCCCCGACGCGATCGCACGGCTGGGGCGGGCCGACATGGACCTGCCGGCACTGTTCCGCCAGAAGGCGGGCGAGATGAAGATGATGGTGTCGGTCGTCGATTCCGACACCCTCTTCCCGCGGCTCAGCGAGTTCCTCACCGCGCGGAAGGTGCGCCGCGTGATGCTCTCGAATACGCCGATGCTGACGCGGTGGAAGATGACCGACCTGCTGAACGGCGCCGGCTTCGACGCCCGGTGGTGGAGCGACCTGTCGCTCGACGACACCTACGAGTTCGACGCCGGCCTCACCGAGGTCGACTACGCCGTCGCCGAGACCGGCACCCTCGCGATCCGCCACCGCCCCGAGCACGGCCGGCTCTTGTCGCTCGTGCCGTTCGTCCACGTCGCGATCATCGAGCATGACAAGTTCGTCCCCGACCTCATCGACCTCTTCGACGTCCTGAAGCGCGACGGCACCGGCAGCGGCGTCACCATGATCAGCGGCCCTCGAAGACCGCCGACATCGAAATGAACGTCGTCACCGGCGTCCATGGGCCGAACGTCGTCCACGCGTTCTTGCTGGAGTGAGGGGAAATGCAACCGCTGAGACGCTGAGACGCGGAGGCGGACGCAGAGGGCGGAGGAGGAGAAGAAGGTGGGCGCAGTGGGTGGGGCGACGCTAGACGGCGGTCGTCACCAACGTTTCTGGATCGTTCCCTGTAGTGCGTCGCCTGGTCCGCGCGCAGCGGCGAGTGAACGGAGACTCGCGGCTGCGACCGACGCGGAGACGTCGCCGCGATCCGACGAGTCGTCGCAAACCGCTACCGGCGTATGCAGCACGAACAACTGATCTCTAACTGTGCTGTCCAGACCCCGCGCCCATTGAATCTTCTCCGCGTCCGTCTCCGCGTCTCAGCGTCTCGGCGGTTGCATTCCCCGCGAAGGAAGAGCAAGACTCTAAGTACCGGCGACGAGGAGTTCGCACCCGGCGTCGCGGACGTGCGCCTGTTGCTCGGCGCTGATGCCGGCGTCGGTGACGACGACGTCGACATCGATCAGGTCGCAGAGCTTGGCCAGCGCCTGTTGGCCGAACTTGCCGGAGTCGGCGAGCAGGACGACCTGCTGCGCCTGGTCCATCATCCGCTTCTCGGCTTGCACGAGCAGGAGGTTCTGGTTGTAGAGCGACCCGCCGTGGATGCCGGCGACGCTGAAGAAGACGGTCTTGGTGTGGATGCCGGCGAGCGTGTTCTCGGCCATCGGCCCGAGCAGCACGCCGTAACGGGGGTAGAGCAGGCCGCCGATGAGGATGAGTTCCACGTGCTCGTCGTTGAGGAACAGGTCGGCGATCGGCAGCGAGTTCGTGACGAGTTGGAGCGGCTGCCCTAAGAGTTCCTGGGCGAGGTAGTAGGTGGTGGTGCCGCCGTCGAGGAGGATCGTCTCGCCGGGGCGGACGAGGGAGCGGGCGGCGCGGGCGATCTGCCGCTTGGCGTCGAGGCGGTAGTTCATCCGCTGGTCGAACGCGTACGGCCGCCCGCCGCCGGCCGTGGTGGCCGAGTGGCCGTTGGGGCCGCGGTCGCCGATCCAGATCACGCCGCCGTGCGTGCGCTGCACGAGGCCGCCCTGTTCGAGCATCTCGATGTCGCGGCGGACGGTGGACTGCGAGACGCCGAGCTCCGTCGACAACGTCTCGAGATCGCTCATGCCCCGGCGGGCGAGCAGGTCCTTCAGCCTCGATTGGCGCTCCGGGATCAACATGCGTTAGGCCTGCCCGTCGCCGTGGCGCGAGAGGTCGGACTGGATCCGCGCGCGCGACAACGCCACCTTCTGCGCGGGGGTCATCTTCGAGAAGTCGGGCGACCCGTCGGCACGCCGCGGCACGCCGGCCGGCCCGGCGATCACCGCCGAGGCCACGACGGCGTTGCCGTTCGGCTTCGGCGGTCCGGCCGGCGCGGGACGCGCCGCGCGCGGGGTCGGGGCGGTGTTGGAGATTGTTACTCTCGGCTTGGGCTTCTCCTGCGCCGGGCTCTTCGCCGCGGCCGCCGGCGCTGCCGTCGCCGCTTCCGCGACTTGGGTTTTGGGGGACGACGGATCGCTCGTGCCGGCGTAGCTGCTGGCGTTGATCGTCAGCTCCAAGTCGTCCTTGAGCGCGCGGTACGGCTTGATCTTCAGCCGTTCGAGGTCGCCGTGGTACGCCCGCACCGATTCCGCCGCCGTGGCCTGACCGTCCGCGATCGCGCGGAGGTGGCGGACGAAGCTGAGCTGGTGTTCGCTGTTGTTGATCTTGCGGCCGAAGAGGGCGGCGCGGGCGCCGTACCGCTTCGCCTCCTCCAACAGGCGGAACGCGTCGTGCGTGGTGCCGCTCGATCCCCCGAGCACGCCCACGACGAGCGACGGGTCGTAGCTGACGAGTTCCTCCATCGCCCGCGGCCCGTGATACGCGATCTTCAGGAACACCGGCCGGCCCGCGCGCGGCACGCCGGCCAGCGTCCGCGCGATGAGGTCGTTGATGAACCGCCCGAGGTCCACCGGGCAGGCGTCGCCGCAGGCGTTGGGATCGAAGACTTCGAGGAAGTGGCGGAAGCCTTTCTGCTCGGCCTCGACGCGGAATTCCTTGTAGGCGTTGAGCGTCGCGTAATCGAACGCGAGGTTGTTGTTCGGCGTGATCGAGTAGAGCCCGAGGTCGACGCCGAGCTTTCGCTCGTAGGGCGTCGGGTCGACGCGGCCGCTCTGCATCTGCTCGATCGTCGCCGTGCGGAACGGCCGCGACGGCTCCGACGCGTAGGTGCCGCCGGCGGGGAGGTGAATGTCAGTCGTGTCGTTCGCCCGGCAGGCCGGCGTGACCTGCGACCGGTCGAACAGCCGCTCCCCGATCGTGAGGAGGTCGCTGGAACTGGCGGACATCAGCATGATGTCGACGAGTCCCTGCTGCACGACCTCCCGCATCAGTTCACGATACTGCCCCAGCGTCCGCGGCTTGCCCGTTACCGCGTCCTTCCCCGGCGAAGCCAGGCCGGCCGCCATGTCGGCGTCCTTCGCGTCGGCGAGGATGAAGTCCTTCGCGCCGTGCGGGTCGCGGCGGATATTGGCGAGCTTCTGGTCTAGAGATTTCTGCACTTCTGCTCCGCAGGCGTTTCAGATCGGGGCGGTGAAGTAGACTAGCGCGCCCATGACGAAGCCCGCCCCATAACACCACGCAAACAGCACGCGCCAGGCCTTGCTGCTCAGGTCCAACACTTTCGTCCGGCGCGTTAGCCACCGCTTCAGCAACGCCGTCGCAACGTGAAGGACGACGCACGCCGCCGTGACGATGGAGCCCATCACAACGGCGCCGGTCTCGTCATACCCCATGGCGCGGCGACGGGCCTCCGAAAGCTGCCGGAGATGCCACGTCTCCAGCCAAATTGCCATCGAGAGCCACACCAGCAGCCCCGCGAGCATCGGGAACGCGCCGAAGAACCCGCCGACCGCTTTCTGCGCCGTCACCCAGGCCATAGCATCACTTCACCTTCGCATACGTCTCATCCAACTGCCGCGCGCCGGCCTGGATGCCGCTCGACTCGCGGGGCCAGAGTTCCACTTCGAATCGCTTCAGCACGCCGCCCTTGCCGACGAGCGTCGGGACGCTCGTGCAGGTGCCGCGGACGCCGTACTCGCCGGTGAGCTGCGTACTGATCGGCAGCACCTTCGGCTGGTTCAGCGCGATCGGGTGGATCACCTCGGCGATGCTCAGCGCGACGGCCCGGCCGGCGCCGCCCTTGAGGTGATGCACTCGGCGCGCTCTTCTTCATTTCGCCGAAGAGCTTTCCCTGCACTGTGCCGTTGAAGCCCGGCAGCTTCACTAGCGGGATGCCGCCCGCCTGGCCGTGCTCCAGACCGGCACCATGCTGTCGCCGTGCTCGCCGAGGATCAGCGCCTTGATCTGGCTCGCCGGCAGGCCGTCTCCAGCGATGAGCGAGCGGAAGCGCGGCGGTGTCGAGCACGTGCCGAGGCCGATCACCTTGGCCGGGTCCCACTTCCAGCGTCGATCGCGAGGCGGGTGAGCACGTCCACCAGGTTGGACACGACGAAGATGATCGCGTCCTTCTTCAGGTTCGCGGCTCTTCAGCGAGTCGAGGATCCCCTTGAAGAGCGACACGTTGCGGTTGATGAGGTCGAGGCGGCTCTCGTCGGGCTTGCGGCGCAGGCCGGCCGTGATGCAGACGACGTCCGCGTCGGCGGTCTTGTCGTAGCCGCCGGCGTAGATGCGCTGGTCGCCGATGATGCTCGTGCCGTGGAGCAGGTCGAGCGCCTCCCCTCGGCCATCTTCTCGTTGGCGTCGAGGAGGTGGATCTCGCTGACGATCCCCGCGCACTGCGCGCGAACGCCACCGACCCGACCCTGCCGCCGCCGCCGCCGATGATGCTGACTTTCATGAGATGCCTCGGGGTTTACCACGGAGAGCAGGGGAAGGACCACGTCGAACGCAGGTGGAGGTTTCGATTCCGTTTAATCGACGCGCTGATGCGCCCTCGGCCCTGCGGGTCGGTCGCGAAACGGCATGAGCGGATTTGCGAACGACTCCAGCCCGCTTTCAAACTCGCGTCTGCGAAATGCGCGACATCACCGGATCGTTGCTCTTCTTCTCTCCCTTGATCCGCGTGCGCTCCGTGGTGAATCAACCTGTTCGACTGCACGCTCGCCATGATCTGATCGGTGATCGTCTGCACGAGGGTTTCCACGTCGTCCTCGCTCACGTTGGCCGGGAGCATCGCGTGGATCGCCTGCGACATCGGATCGCCCTGTGCGGCCGCGCAGGGCGCGGCAGAGCCGCCCCGGCGCTGGCGCGCGGGGTGGTGCCGCCGTCGGTCTGGACGCGGCCCTTGCGGCCGACGTCCGACGCCGACGCGGGAGATGAAGTCGCTCTGGCAGGTCATCCCGGCGCCGCCGTCCTTCAGCGCGGCTCGTCGAGGTACCGAAGCGCACCTTCAGGTCGAGCAGTTCATCTCGTTCGAGTCGAGCGGGCGGGTCCCCGACCTGCTTCGCCAGCAGGAGGATCCGCGAGTAGGCGTCGACGATCTCGAGCTTGTAATACGCCTCTTCCAGCGTCGCGGAGAACGTGACCGTGCCGTGGTTCTGGAGCAGGATCGTGTTCGCGTCCTGCACGTACGGCAGCAGCGACTCGCCAAGGCGCGTGTCGCCCGGCGTCACGTACTTGGCCGTCCGCACCGCGCCGAGGAACACCTCGGCCTCGGGGTGGATGCACGTCGGCAGTTCGACGCCCGCGATCGCGAACGCCGTCGCGTGCGGCGGGTGGCTGTGGACGACCGACTTCACGTCCGGGCGCGCCTTGTAGATCGCCAGGTGCATCAGGATCTCGCTCGTGCAGCTGCAGCTTGCCGGCGACCTGCTTGCCCTCCATGTCGACCGTGCAGATGTCGTCCGGCTTGAGGAAACCCTTGCTGATGCCGGTGGGGGTGCACAGCACGCGGTTCTCGCTGATGCGGACGGAGTGGTTCCCCTCGTTGCCCGCGCAGAACCCCTTGACCCAGATGCGGCGGCCGATCTCGCACATCTGTTCCTTCAACTGGAACTCGCTGACGCGCGGGGTGCCGTTCGAGCCGTTGCCGTTACCTGTGTATGCCATAGTTCGTCGTTGCGGATTGCGGATCGCGTAGTGCGGATTCGAGGAAAGCGGCACGATCGGTGTCGGCCTTCTTCAATCCGCACTACGCACTACGCACTACGCACTCTCCTTGCACTACGCGATCTTGGCCGTTCACCACCACCCGGTCCAGGATCGCCGGAGTTGTACGCGTCGAGCGGCACGCGCTCTCCGGCGCGAACAGCGCGGTCGCCTCGCGGCTCTCGCTGAAGGCGATCGTGTCGCCGTCGGTCGCGCGAGGTGATCGTAGACCATCACGTACTCGCTCGTCTTCCGCGCCCGCCGGCGAGGCTGAAGCGGTCCTGCACCTCGACGATCAGGAACCGCCCGCCCACGAGCGTCTCGTACACCGGTTGCAGCGTGAGGCGGCCGACCACTTTTCCGATTCGCATGCGGGGCTCGGGGTTCGTCGCTCGTACTTCTTCACGTCCGGGGCCGAGTGCGTAGTGCGTAGTGCGTAGTGCGTAGTTCGTAGTTCGTAGTGCGTAAGAAGAGGAAGAGGATGCCACCCGCCGTTGTTCTTCATCTTCTTAAGCACTACGCACTGCACTACGCATCTCTCGCTCACCCGCACGTCGCGAGATCCTGCAACTGTCGCTTCACGTCGTCGCTCAGCGTGCGGTTCGCCTTCACGAAGCGGCCGAGCATGTTTCGCATCTGCTGGAGCGTCTTCTGCGGGTACTCGATCACGAGCACGTTCGCCGCCACCTGCTTCACGCCCTGTTCGACCGCGTCCTGGCAGGTGCCGACGACGGCCCGCAGCGACGGGCAGCGGTTGGCGTAGACGGCGGCGAGGGCCGCGTTCTGCACCATCAGCACGCCGCCGGCGGCGCGGCCGGACTTCACTTCGGCCGCCATGGCCTTCAAGACCTGCACGAGCCGCTTCGCGTCCGCGGGGACGTCGAGGGCCGTGAGCGTCGATTCCTTTTCCTGCGCGAGCAGCGCCGCCTTCGCGGGGCCGCACGGGCCGTCGCACCACCAGAGGAACCCGCCGGTGCCGGTCGAGCCGGTCCCGCAGCAAGCCGTCGGAGCCGCGCCGGTCGCGGCGTCGTGTGCGCAGCCGGTGCAACAGGCGCCGTCTGCCTTGGGGGCGGCGACGGCGGCGTTGGCCTCGCCATGGCCGTGGCCGTTCCCGTTGGCCGGCTTGGCAATGTCGCCGTAGCCGAGCGCGATCTTCTTCAGGCGAATCCAGTCGGCCGCCAGCGGCGTCAGGCGGGCGCGGTAGGGCAGCGTCACGTGCCCGTTCGAGCCGTTCTGGCGGTGGAGGTCCTCGAGCTGTCGCGCAGTGACGATCATGTGCACTTGCTAGTTGCTAGTTGTTAGTTGCTAGTGAAGAGCGGCCGTTGCAAATTTCTAGCAACTGGCAACTCTCAACTAGCAACTGCCCTCACTCGTCCACGAGGCCGATCACGAAGTAGCGTACGGGCGTCTTGTCGTCGCCGATCATTTCTCTCGCGGCCTTGCCGTCGCTGTTCAGGAGGACGAGCTGGCCGGGCACCGAGCCCCACTTGTCGACCGCGAGCACCGGGTCGGCCTCCGGCTGGCGATGCACGTTCACCGGCTGCACGAGCGCCAGCCGCCAGCCGTTGAGCGAGCGGTGCTTGATCGTGGCGGTCGCGTGGCCGATGACGATGCCGTTCAACATGCGGTCAATCCCGGACCGGCAGTGCCATCGCGACGAGCAGCGCGCCGACCATCGCGACGAGGCCGTCCAACTCGTACCCGCGCAGCCCGTGACACAGGCCGAACGCGACCAGCGGGCAGGCCAACGCAGTACAGGATTCGCCGCCGCCGCGTGAGCGTCGTCTCGGCCGGCGCCGCCTCGCGGTAATCCAGCACGCGGTGTTCGGGCTCGTCGGGCATCGCTCGCCTCCGCCGCGTCCTCAGATCATCCGCATCGACCCCGTCATCATCACCCGGCGGTACCGCGTGAACGTCAGCGGCGTGGTGATGCCTTCGCCGGTCGGGGTCGCGATGCTGTAGCTCAGGTAACCCTGCCCGCCGAGGCCGAGGCCCGCGGGGCTGGCGCCGTTGACGACGAAGAGCGTCGTGTTCGCGCGGCGGCCGAACGTCGTGATCGTGTCGAGGTTGCGGCTGTGGATCAGCGCCGTGTGTCGGTAGCCGTGCTCGCTCTCGATCGCCAGGTCGATCGCCTCCTCCACGTTCCGCACGCGGACGAACGGCACGAACGGCATCATCTGCTCGTGCTGCACGAACAGGTGGTCCTTGTCCGTCTCGCCGCACAGAAGCTGGCACGCGGGCGGCACGCGGACGCCGGCGACGGCGGCCAGCACGCTCGCGTCTTTGCCGACGAGGTCCTTGCTGACGTGGTGCTTGCCGTCCTTCGGGTCGACCTTGAACGCCCGCTGCGTCAGCGCGTCGATCTGCCGGGCGTCGAGGACGAAGCCGCCGTTGCGCTCCATCTGGCCCATGAGCTTGTCGAACACGCTGTCGACGACGAAGACCTGCTTCTCGCCGATGCAGAGCAGGTTGTTGTCGTACGCCGCCCCTTTGACGATCGAGGCGGCGGCGTTCTGGAGGCACGCCGTCTCGTCGACAACGACCGGCGGGTTGCCCGGGCCGGCGACGATCGCGCGCTTCTTCGCCGCCAGCGCCGCCCGCGCGACGGCGGGGCCGCCGGTGCCGACGAGCAGCGGGATGCCGCGGTGGTTGAAGATCTGCTCGGCCGTCTCGAGCGTCGGCGGCACGATGCAGGTGATGAGCCCGTCGACGCCGAACTTCGCCGCGATCTGCTTGTTGTACTCGCGCACCGCGACGGCCGCGCAGTGCGTGCCGCTGGGGTGGGGGTTGGCCACGATGCTGTTGCCGCTGGCGATCATGTTGACCGCGTTGGCCGACAGCGTCGGCACGCTGTGCGTGACCGGCGTGATGATGCCGATCACTCCGAACGGCGCGTACTCCTCGAGGCAGACGCCGTTCGAGCCGCTCGTGGCGTTCGTGCGGAGGTACTCGACGCCGGGGACGAGCTCGAGGATCTGCAGCTTCTCGATCTTGTGGTCGACGCGGCCGATCTTCGTCTCGTCGAGCTCGATCTTGCCCCACGCCTGCGCGTTCAGCTTCGCGATCGACTTGATGAGCTTCACGATGCCGACGCGGACGTCGAGCGAGAGCGTGACGTGCTTCTTCTGCGAGGCGGTGGCGGCGGCGACTGCGACGACGAAGCGGTCCAAGATGCCGAACACGCCG
>JAUJNJ010000113.1 GCA_030448225.1 Phycisphaerae bacterium | reverse complement strand
CTGCGCGACGGCGAGGTGATCGAACTGGCGAACGACAACATGGTGCTCGGTGTGAGCGAGGACGAGCCGTACGTGCAGTCGTTGTTCGAGCTGGAATTCGGCGACATCCTGCTGCTCTACACCGACGGCCTGCCCGACGCCGCCAACTTCCGCTTCGAGCGCTTCGGCCGCCAGCGCATCGTCGACGCCCTGAAGCGCGGCGGCCCCACCGCCGACACGGTCGCCCACAACATCCTCTGGGAGATGCGCAAGTTCGCCGGGATGACCAAGCCCAACGACGACGTGACGATCATGGTCGCGCGGGTGGAGTGATCGCGGCGCCGACTGCACCCCGCCCGCCGCACCGACGTCTCGCGGCAACCACCGCGGCCCTTCTCAAAAACACAGAACGCGAATCACTGATATCTGATAGTCCGGTGCTGCCGCCGTGCCCGCGACTTGGTAAGGTCACGGCTAGCGCCGGCGGTGTACCGCCGGGCAATCACCCCAATCAGTTCATGTACCGGATGTCGTAGTTATGTCTTCGAGAACTCCACATGGATTCTACCGTGCTTGCGGCATGGATCACGGCGGTCGTGGCCATTTTATCCTTAGCTGCAACTGTTGTCGTACAAGCTGTTTTTCGACGGCTCGAACGGCGCGACAAGGCGCGTGAGGAGGTGCTGGCGCATCGGAAGCACGCCCTACTTACCGCATTACGAGTTATCGACCACGTCTATTGCAATACCGGTTGGTTCGGCAGTCCGCCAGCGAACCCGCATGCTTGGAGCATTCATCTAGCTCATGAGGCTATGAACTTGCTGATCCTCTACTCCGAGAACCAGAGAACTGGTGATGCGAGTACTGAAAGTAGCCAGTATTACCTGAAATCAGAGACTCAAGCCGCAGGTAATTTCGGTCCGGCACGCTCGCAGAGTTCCGTCGTGTCGCATCGGACGAACTGGGTTGCCATTTCACCTTCTGATGATCCAAACCTGACGTGGATCGGCGACTTCCAGGTGACCATCGACGGCGAGGATCACCAGACACTGAAGTGAAATGATCCGACACCGTTACCTAATGATTCGAATGTGCTGTGCCGTGGCCGTTGGGCCGTCCACTGGATGGTTGTGCAGCACGCACACGAACGGGGTGAGGAACTACTTCCACAACTTGCGTGCCGCGGCGATGAGCTTCCCGCGCCACCGCAGGACGCGGACGCGGAGTTCGAGCTTTTGGAGTGAGGTCCTTCGGGTCGCGCGCCAGGCCCTTCTGGACCCATTCGAGCCGCGTCGTCGTACTGGCCGAGGTGCTCGTAGGCGAGGGCGAGGTTGTAGAGGGCCATCGCGTTCCTCGGGCTCGACGCGCAGCACTTCGCGGCAGCTCGCGATGCCGTCGATGTAGCGGCCGACGATGAACTGGGCGACGGCCAGGTTCTGCCAGGGTGGCGACGTTGTTCGGCTCGAGCGCGATCAGCCGCTTCAGGCAGGCGACGGCGGCGCGGCACTGGCCGGTGTCCACGAGCAGGTTCGACAAATCGAGCAGAATCTGCGGCTCCTGCGGCCGCAGCAAAAGCTCGGCGAAGGTGCTTGCGGGCGGCCGGGGCCTCGCGTTTGCGGTGGTACAGTTCGCCGAGGCCATGGCGCGCCGGGGTAGGTGGGGTCGAGCTGTAGCACCTTGGAGAACGCGGCGATCGCCTCGTCGTCGCGGCCGGCCCGGAGCAGCCATTGGCCGTAGTAGTAGCCGGCCGGCTCTTCGGGGGCGAGCTCGATCGCGCGGCGGAACTTCTCGCCCGCCTCCTCGCCGCGGCCCATCTCCAGGAGCAGATCGCCGAGGTCGAGCAGCACGTCGGTGTTACCCGGGTCCTGTCGCAGGCCGATCAGGTAGTACTGGCGGGCGCGCTTCGAGTTCGCCCTTGCCCCACAGGGCTTCGGCGATGCGGACCTGCACGTCGGCGTGGGTCTCGTCGAGGTCGAGCGTCTTCTGCCAGCAGTAGATCGCCTTGTCGTACAGGCCGCGGCTCGTTGAGGCTGTGGCTGATGTTGTAGTAGCAGTGCGGGCAGTGCTCCTTGTAGAGCCGGGCGAGGTAGAACATCTCCTCGGCCCGGTCGTGCTGCCCATCTCGCTGTAGGTGATGATGCGGTGGCAGTACGACGCCCTCGCACGCGGGGTCGATCTTCTCCATCCGCTGGAAGGTGCGCGCCCTCGTCGTACTTGCCGATGCGGTGCAGGTCGATGCCGAGGTGGTCCAGCGCCTGCAGGTCGTTGGCGTCGATCTCCAGCGCGTCGCGGTATGCGTCGATCGCCTCGTCGTGGCGGCTCATCTCGTCGAGCGTCAGCCCGATGTTGAAGAACCAGCTCCCGTTGTAGGGGTTGGTCGAGGTCGCGGCCTGGAGTTCTTCCAGGGCCTCGTGCCAACGCTGCTCGAAGAGCTCCTGCCTTCTCGACCCTGCGTTCGGCGTCGTCCCAGTCGCTCATGCGGACTGCCTGCCTTGGTCAAACCCCGTCGGGTCGCGATCGCCGCCGCCCGTCGCCCTCGTGCCGAGTCGCGACCCTGCAACTTTAGCCGGATTTGCCGGGTGAGGCGGATTGGGCTGGCGATCGGCGTCGGTGGGTTCCACTCGCGTCGCACTCGTGTCGCGCGCCCGTAGCCGCGTGGCGTGCGGACACCCGTATTAAATCGTTCGGGCGACGAGTTGGCAAGAAGCGTTCCGCATGCCGTAAGATTGGTCACGCCGCCGGCTGCACCGCCGGGCGGGGCCGCCGGCGGCCGCGCGGAACGCCGGGATCGACGGCTTTTTGAAAGGCATAAAATACGGTAACTTCCGCGTCGCGACGATAAGGCTGGAGGACGGGTGTTGAATTACGCCGCGGGGCGGCGGCGGCGCGGGTCGGGCGACTTATCTGCGGCGGGGAACGGGATTTGTCGGCCCCGGGCCCGGCCGCGGCCCGCGCGCGCGTGGTCCCGTCGATGTCGGGAGTTCGGCAGCAAGGCGTGACGTGATCGACGCGATGGATCAGCCGCGGCGTTGTTGGCGGCCCTCGCCGCGACGCCCGCACCCCTTGCGCTGAACGCCCAGCCCGCCGACCCCGCGCGCGCCCGCACGACCCGCCGACCCTGCACAACCGCCGCCGGGCGAGTCGGCCAACCAGACGCGCCCGCCCCGCCGCCCGCCGAAGTGATCTCCCGCCGAGCCGCGCCGCCCGCGAGTCGCGCGGCTCGTCGAGGCCGCTGGACAACCCGCCCGGCGCTGACCCCGCCGCCAAGCGGATCGCGCGCGACGAGGCCGCCCGCCGCATCGCCACGCGGCGGCGACCTAGCGCGAGACGTTCACCCGCATCCTGTCGCTGCCCGGGCCCGACACGCGACGTGCGGGCGGCGGTGCTACGCGCGATCCCGACCGACGCCGCGCGGCGGCCGAGCTCATCCCGCTCATCGCCGGCCAGCTCGCCGACCGCACCTTGATCGAAGCCCCTCAAGGCAAAGTTCCTCGCCATCCCGCCGCCGACGCGCTCGCCTCGTACAAGGCCACGCCGGCGCTGACGCAGCTCGGCAAACTTCTGCGTCCAACCCGCAGCAGCCGGTCACCCACCGGGGCGATCGCCACGCGGGCGATGGGCACGATCCCGGATCGCCGCGCGGCGCCGGGCGCTCGTCGGGCTGATGTCGGACAAGGAGGCGATCGTCCGCGGCAACGCCGCCGAGGCCCTGGCCGAACCGAGCGGACGGGCGCGAGTTCGCCGCCGGGACCCTCAGCAGTGGCGGCAGTGGCTCACGCGCGACGCCGCTTTGCCCGACGCCGAGTGCGCCGGCCTCCTGCCCGCCCTGCGCCGGTGGCCGCGACGAGCTGCGCCCGGCGCAACACGGAGCTGGTGGAGGAACTCGGGGCGATGCTCGAGCTGCCAGTACCGCGCGCGCGCGCGGGCGGCCCGACCCGGCGTGCTGCTGGAGTTCCTGCGGTCGCCCGTGAGCGACGTCCGGGCCAAGGGCGTGGCCCTCTCGGTCGCCGCGTTCAACGAGGGGGTCGTCGACCAGCCGATCCGCGCCCGGCTGATCGAGCTCGTCGGCGACAACAGCAGCGCGGTGCGCCTGGCGGCGGCCAAGACGATCTTCATCCTCAACGAGGCCCGCGCCGACGACGCTGCTCGCCCAACTGCCGGTCGAGCCCGACGAGGCCGTCCGCGTCGCGCAGATCCGTTTCGACGCGCGCGCGTGGCCGACCTGCGCGTCGTCCCGCTGCTGCGCGACCTGCTGAACGACCCGTCGGTCGTCGTCGCCCGCGCCGCCGCCGCCAGCATCCGCGCGCAGCTGCCGAAGCTGCTGCAGGCCGACCCGAACCTCGCCCGGCAGGTGGCCGAGGACCTGAACAACCTGATCCGCAACACCCGCGGCCAGCCCGACGCCCAGGAGCTGCGCCTGGCCGCGATCAAGTGCTCGCCGCGCTGCGCCACCCGGACTCCTGGCGCTCGCCCAGGAGTTGCTTGGCGCGCGGAGCGCGCGCGCGTCCGCTGTCGCGATGGTCGGCCTCGGCGAGCTCGCCGACCCCAACGCCGCGGACATGATCGTCGACTGGGTGGGCCGGGAGCGACGCGTCGGTCCGCCTCCAGGCGATGGTCGCGCTGGGGCGGGTGGGCGGGCTCGAACAGGCCGACACGCTCCTGCACAAAGCATGGACCCGCGCCAGGAGCCCGAGGCGTCGGTCCGCGAGGGGACGCGGCAGGTCTTCCGCTCGCTCCTCCCCGCCGCCCGCGAGCGCAGCTCGTGCGTCGCGCAGCGGTTCCGCAACGAGCCGGAGATCCACGTCGAGATCCTCTTGGCGGCCGCCCGCCTCGCCGATCGCGACGACCCGGAGAGCCGGGAGAACATCGCCCTTCAGCGGCAGAACATCGGCGTCGATTACCTGAAGCTGAAGCGGCCGGCGGACGCGGTGCCGTACCTGCAGTCGCTCGACTACTTCGTGATGAAGAACGCGCCGGGGCAGGTGCTGGAGAGCCTGATCCTCCAACTGATGGACGCCTTGCTCCAGAGCAAGCAGTACGACCAGGCCGCCCGTGTTCGGCGGCGAGCATGATCGCCCATGACCCGCAGCAGCAGGGCACGGTCGGCCCGAAGATCAAGAACGAGGCCGACCGCCTGCAGCGCGGGGGCAACGCGCAGGACGCGCTGCCGCTGATCGACGCCGCGATGCGGATGGACCCGCCGCTCGACAGGCGAGACCCGGCGCAGCTCCGCGAGATCCGTGAACAGCGCGCCAGCCCGCCGGCAGCGGCGACCGGCACCGCCGCGACGCCGGCACCATCGCGCCGGACCGCGCCGGCGCCCTCATTTCGAACGAGCCGGCAGAAACGCGCGACCGACCGGGACGACAAGCCGAAAACGGGCGAACGAGCCATCGTTCAACGCATCGCCGCCGCCGCGTAATCGCTCCGGGCTCAGCGTCCGGCGTCCTCGACCGTCACGTGGGAGCGAGTTCCAACTCCCGACCACGGCGGCCACGAAATGCCCGCGACGCTTCCGGCCCGTTGTTGCGACGATATCATATCCATTGACGGCGGGCGTGCCCGCCGCCGCGTCGCCGGCCAACGATGGGCGCCCGCGCGAACGTCGGACCGCCGCTCCGAATCGCCGGGACGCGCGGCATCGAGCGCGGTCGCGGGGAACCACGCTCGCCCTCAGCAGACGTCATTCGCACGAGTCGCAGCTTGCCCTGCGGCCAGGCTGCCGCATGGCGCGCGAACGCGCCAGGCCGCCGAAGTCGTGGGCGTGCCGCAGCGGCCCGGCCCGCCCCTACCGCTTCACGGCCCGCAGCGGGTCGGGCTTGCCGGCCTGCTGGAACGCCGCCTCGCGGGCGCGGCAGCCGCGGCAGGCCCAGCACGGCTCGCCGCCGCCGCCGCCGCCCTCGTCGGTGCAGCTCCACGTCCGCTCGAACGGGGCGGCGACTTGGAAGCCGACGTCCACCACCTGCCACGGGTCCAGGTCCACCAGCGGCGCCTGCACCTCCAGCTCCGGCTGCGCCTTGCAGGGCAGTTGCAGCAGCTCGTTCCACACCTGCACGTACTCCGTCGCCTGCAGCAGGTCGTCGCCGTGCCCGCCGACCCGCAGGCCGACGTACACCGCCGCCGCCTGGTAGTGCGCCGCGAAGCGCGCGCGGCGGCGGCGACGAGCGGGAGCAGGTCGAGCATCTGCGCGAGCGCGACGCGCGTGCGGCCGCCAGGTCGGCCGGCCGCCTGCGTCGCCGCCTGCTTGTTCGGCCCTGCTGCACCGCCGTCAGCCACGGCATCGGCAGCGTGTGCTCGCGGAACGGCGAGTGCGCCCACCTGCCCGTCGTACGCCGCCCGCCGCCGCGAGCCCGGCTGCTGCGCGACGTCGGCGTAAGCAGAAGACCAGCCGACACTTCTGCCTGCCGCCATCGCGGCGACCACGGCGGAGTTGACCGACCCGTTGTTGAGGATGATCGCGAGGTCTTTAGCCATTGGTGTTCGGTTTGAATGCAACCGCGGAGACGCCGAGACGCGGAGACGGACGCGGAGGCTTTAATGAGTTGAGGTCGAGAGGATGACTCGTTTAATGCCGTCCTTGAGGACCGGCACGTTGAAGTTGATGAGGAGTGCTAGCTTCAGGCGCGTCGCCCTCAGGTAGCAGATGCATTGCGGCTCGGTGGACAGCGTTGAGCGCGTCGCAGGCCTTCAGTTCGACGATGAGCCGGCGTTCCACGAGAAAGTCCAGCCGCGTCTGTCCACCGCCTTCCCCTTGTAATGCACGTCGATCGGCACCTGTCGCTGATAAGCGATACCGCGCAGGTCGAACTCGTGCGCGATCCGCTTCCTCGTACATCACCTCGGTCAGCCCCGGCCCCAACTCCCGGTGAACCTCGATCGCCGCCCCGATCACCGCTCGGTCAGCTCATCGTTCTCTGCCCTGCTGCCATGCCGGGCGTGAAACTCGTCAAACCTCACGACCCACCTCTCGTTCTTCTCCGCGTCCGCCTCCGCGTCTCAGCGTCTCCGCGGTTGCCTTTCATTCCATCGTCAGGACTACCTTGAGAACGCCCCGCCGCCCCGCCAGTTCATCGCCTCCACCCCCTGGTCGAGCTTCATCCGGCGGTGGATGAGGCTCAGCACGTCCACGCGGCTGTTCGGCCAGCGCGCGATCGCCTCGCGGAACGGGCCGCAGCGGCTGCCGACGACGTTGATCTCGTCGACCACGAGCGGCGCGAGGTTCAGCGGCTTGCCCACCGCGACGGTGCTCTTCAGGACGATCGTGCCGCGGGGGCGGACCATCTGCATCGCGAGGTCCATGCCGGCCGCATACCAATTGCAGTCGACAACGACGTCCTGGTCGTGGCGGGGAACGATGTCGTCGAGCGGGCGGGAGCGGATCTGCCACTTCTCGCACAGCGCCAGCTTCGCCGGGTGCTTGCCGATCACGCGCACCGGGCACCCCGCGTCGCGGAGCACCTGCGCCACGAGAGCAGCCCGAGCCGCCCGTCGCCGAGCACCGTCACCCACTGCCGCCCCGCGTGCAGCGGCGAGCCCACGTTTGTGCCAAGTTGCTTCACCACCTGGAACGCCGCCGCCAGCGGCTCCACGAACACGGCGGCGTCGTCGTCCACGGTCTTCGGCAGCGTGAAGGTTGACGGCCGGCAGGCGGACGAAATCGGCGAACGCGCCGTCGTGGTTGAGGATGCCCAGCACCGACCGGTTGCGGCAGTGCGCGGCTCAGCCCCGACAGGCACAAATCGCACCGCCCGCAGACGACGTTGATCTCCCCACCACGCGCTGGCCGACGAGCCGCTGTGTCCGGCGACGAAACGACCTCCCCGACGAACTCGTGCCCGGGCACGCCGCGGAAGCTCATGTACCCCTTGGTGATCTCTAGGTCCGTCGAGCAGACGCCGGCCTGACGCGCGGACGAGCGTGTCGCCGTACCCTTCCGGCGGCTCGGCGACGCGGCGAGGTCGAGCGAAAGCGATTGGTCGAAGACGAGCGCCCGCATGCCCGGCGGTTATACCCGCCGGCCGCCGGGCGTGCATGGACGACGCCGACGACGCTCGCGCCGGACGACCGAGTCCCGGCCGCGTCGCGACGGCCCCGTCCTCCCGTCATGTTCCGATGGGAAGCGGAGGAAGCTAGTGGTCGATGACGCCTCGTCTGCAGGGTAGTGTCGACGCCCGCGTCGCGGTTGCGGCGCAGCCGCAAGTCAGACAGGGGCACGACGAGTCGTATCAACTAACGTGGACCGCGTGAAAAGACCTGATCGCCTTGCCGCGTTCATGCCAACGGCCTGCATATGCGTTTCGACGCAGTTGCGCGGGCCACCGCCGTGTCCGTCCGTCGTGATCGCCCGCACTTTATCCCGGCCAGATGCGATAGATGTTTCGCCGACACTCACGACCACGACTGCGGCGCCCGGCATAGGTGTTAGGCACCAGCCACACGCGCGCCTTGATCGCCGGGGTTCCGCCGCAAGGTGGCGAGCGCACCTCGATAACGCGACCGTATCCGAACCCATTGCTGCCGACGGGCCGACGGCGGTTATCCTCTGACGGATGGCGGCTTCTGAGGTCAATCATTCGACGGTGGATTCGGCGCCGCCCGCCCGCGTACGGCTCGCGACGGCCGCGGCGTGCGCGCCAGGCTGTCGCGGCGGCCGGGTGGTGGTGGACGAGGCCACGGGGTTCCCGGTCGGCCACGCGCGAGTTCTGGACGAACAGCGCGGTGCCCATCACCTTCGCGGCTACGATGGGCGTCGCCGCGGCGTGGGCGTACTGGCGGAAACGCCACGACGTCCCGCGAACGTTGATCGTGGCGTCGGCGGCGTTCTGGGCCGCGGTCGCCGTGAGCGGCGTGCTGTTGTTCCCCCAGAGCCGCGCGCGTCTCGCCGTCCCCCTGCTCGCCGCCGCCGGCGTCGCCACGCTCGCGGCGGCGCCGTCGGTGCGATCGGCGTGGCGACGTTGGCCAGGCCGCCTCGCCGTCGTGCCCGCGGTCGCGCTGGGCGCGTGGATGTCGTACGGCCAGCGTGCGGCGGCGCCGTCGACGGTGCCCGCCGCGGACGTCGTCATTGAGACCGCTCTCGCCGAACAGCGCGGCGGCGGCGCGGGGAACCCGCAGGACATCCTGCGGTTCGGCGACGGCTCGGGTTTCAGCGCGGCGTCGGGCGCGGTGGCCGTGCGGAACGGTCCGTACACGATCGTCATCGAGCCGCTGCTGACGTTCATCAGCCGCTCGCCCGACCGGTGCTGGACGATCTTCGCGCCGCCGGCCGCGCGCGTCGGGCCGCGGCGGGTTCTCGCCGGCTCGTCGGCGACGGGCACGTCCGCCACGGCGTTCTACGCCGACGACGACCGGAGCCGGCTGGCGGTCGATTGGTCCGACGCGTCGGGCGCCGTCGCGATCGACGCCGCCACCCGCCTGCCCGGGCCGGTCTACTCGCACCTGAACAAGTATTGCCACGTGAGGTTCTCCGGGCACCGCCGGCTCTTCGTGTCGTTCTCGCCGTGCCCCGACCGCCTCGTGGAGGTGACCGAGTCGGACTACCCCGTCGGCCGGCCGGCCCGGCTGGCGTACCTGGGCGGCGACGGCGAGTTCCGCGTCGTCGAGGCGTCGAGCGCAGAGAAGGGGCCGTACCAGCCGCTGGCCGCCGGTCCGCTGCGGCGCGGCGAGCCGCTGGAGATCGTCTTCTACGACGAGACGCGCGCGGTCGGCCGGGTGCGGCTGGACGACTGGTCCGCGCAGGCCGGCACTGACCTCTCCCCCACCGCCGGCTGGGGCCTGCCGGTCAACGCGATCGAGCTGCGCCTGCGACGCGACGCGGGCGGGTCCGTCGCCCACCTGTTCGTCACGCTCGCTGGCACGTCCGTCGGCCGCGGGTGGGACAGCGTCGGCCACGCCGACGGGACGTACCGAAACCGGATGCGCGTGGAGGTGGGGCCGCCGCCGGACGGGCACGATGCGGCTGGTTTTCGTCAGTGAGGGCGAGCCGCGTTTCGCCTAAAGCGAGCAGGCGATGATCGGCTCGGGTTCGCCGTCCCCGTTGGCGGAGGGCATCCAGCGGCGGCCGTCGAGTTCGATGAGGTCCATCGCCTTCTTCGGGCCCCAGGTGCCGGGGGCGTATTCTTCGGGGCCGTTCTTCGACTTGGCCCAGCCCTTTTCGATCGGGTCGATCACGGCCCAGGCGGCCTCGGCCTCGTCGCCGCGGATGAAGAGGGTCTGGTCGCCGGTCATCGCGTCGAAGATCAGCCGCTCGTACGCTTCGGGCGGCTCGGCCTTGAAGGCGGTCTTGTAGAGGAAGTCGAGCGCGACCGACTTGATGTTGAGCGCGCCGCCGGGGACCTTGCCGTTGAGGCGCCAGCTGATCCCCTCCTCCGGCTGCACGCGGATCACGAGGTCGTTGGGGTAGACCGGCGACTCGCACTGCTTCTGGAACAGCGTCAGCGGCGGGCTGCGGAAGCGCACCGTCACCTCGCTGAGCTTCTGCGGCAGGTACTTGCCGGTCCGCAGGTAGAACGGCATGCCGCTCCAGCGCCAGTTGTCGATGAACAGCTTCATGGCCGCGAACGTCTCGGTGCGCGAGTCGGCGGGGACGTCCTTCTCCTTGCGGTAGCCCGGCGTCCGCTCCCCCGCCGCCTCGCCGGCGGCGTACTGGCCGCGGATCGCGAACTGGTCGACGTGCTCGGGGCGGATCGGGCGGACCGACTTGAACACCTTCACCTTCTCGTCGCGGATGCTGATCGCGTCCAGCGCGGCGGGCGGCTCCATCGCGACGAGGGCCAGGAGCTGGAACATGTGGTTCTGGATCATGTCCCGCGTCGCGCCGCTGCCGTCGTAGTAGCCGCCGCGCGTGCCGACCCCGAGCGTCTCGCTGACGGTGATCTGAACGTGGTCGATGTACTTGTAGTTCCAGATCGGCTCGAAGATCGCATTGGCGAACCGCATCACCATCAGGTTCTGGACCGTCTCCTTGCCGAGGTAGTGGTCGATGCGGAAGACCTGGTCCTCGGCGAAGTGCTTGTGCAGCGCTCGTTGAGCTGGCGGGCAGCTGGCGAGGTCGTGGCCGAACGGCTTCTCGATGATGATCCGGTGCCAGCGGGCCGGCTCGTCGTTCTCGCCGCGGCTCGGCCAGCCGCCGCTCGCCGGGCGGCTCGATGATCGGCTCGAACGTGTTGGGCGGGGTCGAGAGGTAGAACAGGCGGTTGCCGGGGTTGCCGAACTTCTTGTCGAGCCGCCCGAGCGTCGCGCCGACGCGGGCCTGGTCCTCGGTCGACCCGTAGTCGGCCTGCGTGTAGTAGAAGCGGTCCTCGATCTTCCGCCAGACCGCCTCGTCGATCGGCTTGGTGCGGGCGTACTTCGTCACCGCCTCCTTCGCCTGCCGGCGGAACTGCTCGTCGGTCATGGGCGAGCGGGAGTAGCCGACGACGTAGGTCTGGTCGTTGAGCAGGTCCTCGCGGGCCATCTCGTAGATGGCCGGGATCAGCTTGCGCTTTTGCGAGGTCGCCGCTGGCGCGAAGATCACGATCGCACAGGGAGGGGCGGTGGGCATGGGGTCCTTTTACTCGATGCCGGCGGTTTTGCGAGAGCACGGAGGGAAGCACGAGGTTGGGGAGAAGCACGAAATCCGAAGAACGAAATCCGAAAGAAGCACGAAGCAGAAAGAAGGGGAAATATCGAAATGGCAACCGCGGGCCTTAGCTGCTGCTGCTCCCGCCTTTTTGATTTTCCTTTTCTGCTTTTCAAATTTGTTCGGATTTCGTGCTTCGTGCTTTCCGATTTACCTCACTGCGAGTCACCTCTCCGGACTTCTCGATCAGCTTCGCGTCCGCGGCTTGATGTCGTGGCCGCCGAACTGGTTGCGCAGGCCGGCGGCGAAGCGGGCGGAGAAGTTGAACTGATCGCGGCTGGCGAAGCGGGCGAACAGGGCGGCGGCGATGACCGGCGCGCCGGGGCGTCGGCCTCCATGGCGGCGTCGACGGTCCATGCGCCTCGCCGCTGTCCTCGACGTACGGGCTGATCGAGGCGAGGTCCCGCTCGCCGGACAAGCATGTTCTCCGTGAGTTCCAGCAGCCAGGATCGCACGACGCTGCCGCGGTTCCACACGCGGCAGATCTGGTGGAGGTCGAGCGGGAACTTGCTGTGCAAAATCTCGAACCCCTCGGCGTACGCCTCCATCAGGCCGTACTCGATGCCGTTGTGGATCATCTTCACGTAGTGCCCGGCGCGCTGGGGCCGACGTGCTCCCACGCGTTCGGCTGGGCGAGGGTGTCGAGGGACCGGGCGGACGCGGTCGACGTTATCCTTCGTGCCGCCGACCATCATGCAGTACCCCTCCTGCCGCCCCCCAGACGCCGCCGCTCGTGCCGACGTCGAGGAATCCGAGGCCGCGGTGGGCGAACCCCTCGGCGCGGCGGAACGAGTCCTTGTACATGCTGTTGCCGCCGTCGATGACGAGGTCCCCGCGCATCATCAACTCCGCGAGTTGGCTCGTGACCGCCTCGGTGGCGTTGCCGGCCGGCACCATCACCCACACGGCGCGGCGGCTTGAGGCGGCTGGATCAGTTCCTCGACCGTGCCGACGATCGTCACGGCGTCGACGCCGCGGAGGTCGGGTTGGGGTCGCGGGCGTAGCCGACGACGCTGTGCGTGCCCTTCACCTTCCCGTCGGGCGACCCGACCGTGAGGCGCAGGACCATGTTGCCGCCCATCTTCCCGAGACCGATGAAGCCGAGTTCCATTGCGATGTCCTTCCGTTTGAAAGTGACGCGGCGGCGAACCGGTCGTCTTGGGGTTACTCAGAATTGAACCACGGAGACACGGAGACACGGAGGTAGGAGGAGAGGATGAGGACGAGAACAACGGAGGATGGAGCAAGACAGGCCCAGTTGAAGCACCCCGCTTCCTGCGTCTTCTATCCTCGTCTTCTCTGTCCTACCTCCGTGTCTCCGTGTCTCCGTGGTTCAATTCCCTTCCATCCGATGGCCGCGCTCCCGCGGGCGCTTCCGTCCCGCAAAGAGAGAAGCCGCGGAAGGGGCGGACGTGTCACGTCGGCGCCTCCGCGGCTTCCGCGTTTTCAGGATAGGCTCCCCGCGTTAACGTCGCGCGCGCGCGGCGTCGCCGGGCGGGCGGTCAGGTGCCGGATCTAGCTGATCACGCCGCGGCCGACCTTGTGCTTCATGCCGCCGCCGTCGAAGTCCTGCGTCTCGACCTCGGTCCCCTCGCCGGGGCCGGTGATGTTCTGGGCCATGTTGCCGAAGCTCTGCGCTCGGGCGCTCGCCGCCGCCGCCGCCGCCCATCTGCATCCCGCCGCCGCCGCCGCCGCCGAAGGCTTGCGACCCCTCGACCTGCACCATGCCGCGGATGAATTCGTAGAGGGCGTAGCCGAACAGCGCGTAGGCCAACAGTTTGAGCAATCGCATAACGAAACCTCCCGAGCGTATCTTGCCAAGTCCGCCGCCATCCTACGGACCCCCGCACCGCGCGGTCAGCCTCGGAAATTCCAGCGGCGGCGGCATCCGACGGGAAGCCGCAAGGTGCGTGCCGCGTCCGGGGGTGAAGGTCGCGACCCGTCGGGGAGGAGAATTGAACCACGGAGACACGGAGACACGGAGGTAGGAGGAGAGCAGGACGTGGATGGAAGATGGAGGGGCGGAGGATGAAGGAAAACCCGCCGTGCCGCTGGTTCCTACGTCTACCACTACCAGCAGCCTGCATCTTCCACCCGCGATCTTCGTCCTCTCCTCCTACCTCCGTGTCTCCGTGTCTCCGTGGTTCAATTTCCCGGGACGACCAAGTACGTCCCCCGCGCGGGCCACGCGGCGACCGCGTCGCGCTGGCGTCGCCGTCGGGTCCGCTACTACAATCTGGCGATATGCGCGACCCCCGCCTGGAGAAGCTGGCCGACGTGCTCGTGAACTACAGCGTCGGCGTGAAGAAGGGACAGACCGTCCGCATCAGCGGCCCGCCGATCGCCCAGCCGCTGATCGTGGAACTCTACCGCAAGGTGCTGGCGGCCGGCGGGAACCCGGTCGTGCGGATGGCGCCGGAGGAGCTTCAGGAGATCTTCCTCAAGACCGCCAGCGACGAGCAGCTCAGGCACGTCAGCCCGATCAGCCTCTTCGAGTACGAGCGGATCGACTGCTCGATCGGCATCTGGGGCGAGGAGAACACCAAGAGCCTGACCAACTGCGACCCGAAGAAGATCGGCGCCAGCCAGGCCGCCCGCAAGCCGCTGCTCGAGACGTTCATGAAGCGGGCGGCCGAGGGGAAGCTCAAGTGGTGCGGCACGCAGTTCCCCTCGCACGCCAGCGCGCAGGATGGCGAGATGAGTCTCGCGGAGTACGAGGACTTCGTCTTCTCCGCCGGCCTGCTCGACCGCCCCGACCCGGTCGCCGCGTGGCGGAAGGTGAGCGAGCGCCAGCAGCGCCTGGCCGACCTGCTCAACCGCAGCAAGGGGGACTACCGCGTCGTCGCCGCCAACGGCACCGACCTGCGCATGAGCGTGGCCGGTCGCAAGTGGATCAACTGCGACGGGCACGAGAACTTCCCCGACGGCGAGGTCTTCACCGGCCCGGTCATCGAGAGCGTGAACGGCACCGTCAACTTCAGCTTCCCCGCCGTCCACCACGGGCGGGAAGTGGAAGGCGTGCGGCTGACGTTCAAGGACGGCAAGGTCGTCGACGCCTCGGCCGCCAAGGGGGAGGACTTCCTCATCTCGATGCTCGACACCGACGACGGCAGCCGCTTCCTCGGCGAGTGCGCGATCGGCACGAACTACGACATCACCCGCTACACGAAGAACACGCTGTTCGACGAGAAGATCGGCGGCACCGTCCACTTCGCGCTCGGCGCGGGCTACCCCGAGACCGGCAACTCGAACCAGAGCGGCCTGCACTGGGACATGGTCGTCGACCTGCGCCAGGGCGGCCACGTCGAGATCGACGGCCAGAAGATCAACGTCGACGGCCGCTTCACCCGCGACGGGTTCCCCGGGCCGGCGTGAACGGCACACGAGCGTGGCGCAGACGCCCCATCCCGATCGACCCGCGACGCTCGGCTATCGCTCCGGCGAGCCGGACGAGCCGGTGCCGCAGGAGTCGCCGTGGTTCGCGATGCTGTTCACGGTGGCGGCCAGCGCCATCGTCGTCACGATGATCGTGGGCGTGTCGAACTTGGTCATCGCCTACTTCGAGCGGCCATATTAAGCGGCTCTAACAAAATGAACGCCAAGACGCCGAGACGCCAAGGTAGGAGGAGGAGGAGGGGACTCGCAAAAGCCCGAAAAAGGTGCTTCTCTCGTCCTTCCTTGGCGTCATGGCGTCTTGGCGTCTTGGCGTCTTGGCGTTCAATCATTCCGTTGGAACCTCTAAAGACGAATCGTTCGCCAACCGGCGGCGGTTCGGGCGCTGCCGCGCGACACACATGACGGACTCCCCGCCGAAGAAACCCGACCCGCCCGACCCGCCCGACCCGCACGCGCTTCACTACCGCCCGCCGGCGCCCGAGCCGGCGTCGCAGTGGTGGACCGACGACCAGCCGAACCGCGGCTGGGTGATCCCGACGCTGCTCGTGCTGACGGCCGCCGGCTCCGTCATCGGCGTCGCGTTCACCGTCGCGACGATGTTCCTCGGGTGCTAATCGAGTCGCGTCCGCTTCGCCCTTCGCGCCGCACACCTGCGGCTACGGGAACAAGTGCCGCGGCGTCACCGCGCGATCCGGCCGAACCGCCGTTCATGCCTTCATTCCCCGGGCCATCCTCGCTAACATGCCCCGTGCCGATGAATGACACCCACCCCATCCCCGACACGCCCGACGCCGGCGGCGGCACGCTCCCGTACCGGGCCGCGATCGACGACCAGACCGACCGCTTCGAGCGCCTGATGGACGCGACGGCCCGCGTCGGCGGCGACGTGATCCTGCTGGCCGCGGTGGCGGTCGGCGCGATCACGCTGCTGCGCGCGGTGATCCTGCTGATCGTCTGACGCGGACTGTGAAGATTCGTCGGCACCAGGTCATCGATCGACGATGCGGAGCTTGCAGCGGTCCGCTCGATCGGGCGAGGTCACGGGCCGTGAAGATGCGCATGCCGCGCTGCCGCGCGTTCGGCGCAGGGCTGCGAAACCGCAAGCGGCGGCCGTGCTGCATCCCTCGTCTGTCGCACCCGGACGTCTACGGAACCCTTCTGATGACGCCACCCCGCATCCGCCTCGCCACGCCCGCCGACCTGCCGGCGATCAACGCGATCTACAACCATTACGTCGCGTGCTCGACGTGCACGTATCAGGAGGAGCCGTCGACGATCGACGAGCGGGCCGCGTGGTTCGCGGCACACGGGGCGGAACACCCGATCACGGTCGCGGAACTCGGCGGCGACGTCGTCGGCTGGGCGTCGCTGTCGCGCTTCCACCCACGGTCGGCGTACCGGCGGACGGTCGAGAACTCCGTCTACGTCCGCCACGACGTCCACCGGCGCGGCGTCGGCGGCGCGCTGCTGGCCGACTCGATCGAGCGCGCGGCCGCGCTCGGCCACCACACGATCCTCGCGCTGATCGACGCCGGGCAGGCCGGCAGCATCGCCCTGCACGCGCGGTTCGGCTTCGCCGAGGTCGCGCACCTGCGCCAGGTCGGCTTCAAGTTCGGCCGGTGGCTCGACGTGATCTACATGCAGCGGATGGTGTGACGCGGGATCGATCGAATCGCACGTCCCTCCGCGGGCACACTCTTTCCATGCTCCAGTACAGCGATGCGAACCGACTCGGCCGAGGCACCGGATGTCGGGGCGCCCGGGCTCAGTTCTTCTAGAGCGGGTCTACCACAGGTCTAGCGTGTCCTGGGCACCGGACAGGGCATGTGACGAGCCGCGAGCGTGAGCGACCGGGCGTTGCAGGGCCGAGCGGACCGGTCGCTGACGCATGTGACGAGCCGCGAGCGTGAGCGACGAGCGTGGAAGCGACCGGGCGTTGCAGGGCCGAGCGGACCGGTCGCTGACCTTGACGAGCCGCGAGCGTGAGCGACCGGGCGTTGCAGGGCCGAGCGGACCGGTCGCTGACGCTCGCGGCTCGTCCTCGTCGGTCGCACCCGCTACACCTGGAGTAGGTTCGTGAAATGCTCGGCCCTGCGGGCCGGGCGAAACGGCGGGGCGAGGGGTGTCAGTCCAGAGCGGCGCTACTCGCGGAATCGTGGTTCCTCGTCGTCGGGGAAATTGGCACGCGTTCCTGAATCGGACGTGTCGCCTCGACGAGAACGTGATCGCGCGCCGTCACCCCTCCGCCCCGACCTCCGCCTCCTCGCCGACCTTCGAGCTCATGCCCATCGCGCGGAAGATCCGGTCGCGGGCGCGCAGGTAGTCGGGCGAGTCGAGGTCGCGCGGGCGCGGCAGGTCGATCACGACCTCCTCCTGCACCGTCGCCGGGCGGCGGCTCATCACCAGGACGCGGTCGGCGAGCTGCACGGCCTCCTCGATGTCGTGGGTGACGAACAGGATCGTCTTGCGCTCGGCCTGCCAGATGCGCGTGAGGTCGGCCCGCATCTTCAGGCGGGTGATGAAGTCGAGCGCGCCGAACGGCTCGTCCATGTAGATGATCTGCGGGTCCGACGCCAGCGCCCGGGCGATCTCCACGCGCTGCCGCATCCCGCCGGACAGCTCGCGCGGGTACGACTTCTCGAAGCCGGTGAGGCCGACCATCTCGATGTAGTGGGCGACGGTCTGCGCCCGCTCGGCCGGCGGCTTGCGGGAGAGGCCGAAGCCGACGTTCTCCTCGACCGTGAGCCACGGGAAGACGCCGTTCTCCTGGAAGACGAAGATCCGCCGCGGGTCGGGCCCGTCGACCGGCTGCCCCTCGACGACGGCCTCCCCGGCCGTCTGCCGCAGGAACCCGCCGATGATGTTCAGCAGCGTCGACTTGCCGCACCCCGACGGCCCCACGATGCACACGAACTCGCCGTGCTCGACGCGGACGTCGACGCGCTCCAGCACATGAACCTGCTCCCCCGGCCGCTTGCCCGGGAAGCTCATCCACAGATCGCGGACCGAGACGGCAACGTCGGCGGCCGATGAGGTGCTGCTGGAGGCGGACACGGGGAGGTCCTTTCGGCTCGAAAGACGGAACTGAACCACGGAGGCACGGCGAGGAAGAAGGCGAGGATGGAGGATAGAGGATGGAAGATGGAGGGAGAGGACGAAGCAGTCGGGCGAAGTCCGCCTCCGCCATCCGCTATCTTCCATCCCGCATCTTCGTTTCCATTTCCGACCTCCGTGGCTCCGTGTCTCTGTCGTTCAATTCCATGTTCAGGTAGTAGATCACCGGTTCGAGTAGCCCCAGCGCAGTTCGTCGAACCGCTCGAGTTGGCGGACGAGCAGGTCGAGGCCGAGGCCGATCAGGCCGATCAGGAGCATGCCGGCGGCGATCAGGTCGTAGCGGCGGCCGGCGTTGCGGGCGTCGTTGATCAGGTACCCCAGCCCGCCGACCGTGGGGTCGGTCGCGATCATCTCGGCCGCCACCACGACCAGCCACGCCACGCCCAGCGCGATGCGGATGGCGGTCACGATCTGCGGCAGCGTCGCGGGGATGATCACGCGGGCGAACAGTTGCGTGCGGCTCAGCCCGAAGTTGCGCGCCGCCCGCACGTACACCGGCTGGATGTTCTGCACGGCCGCCGTCGCGCCCAGCGCGATCGGGAAGACGCTGGCGAGGAAGATCAGGAAGATCGGCGCGCTGTCGGTGACGCCGAACCAGAGGATCGCGATCGGGATCCACGCGATCGGGGAGATCGGGCGGAACACCTGCATGAGCGGGTTGAGCGCGCGGAACGCGACGGTCGACCACCCCAGCAGCAGCCCGAGCGGCACGCCGACGAGCGTCGCCAGGAAGAACCCCCACGTCACGCGGTAGAGCGACGCGATGATGTACTTGACGAGCAGCCCCTTCCGCGCCAGTTCCGCCAGGCCGCCGGCCGTCTCGATCGGGCCGGGGAACGTCTGCGTGCCGGAGGTGCGGACGGCGGCGTGCCACGCGAGCAGGAACGCGACGGACACCGCCAGCGGCAGCAGGATCGCCGCCGGCGCGATCGGGCCGCGTCCGCGGTCCCGGCGGGACGCGTAGACGGGGAGCATCGGCGAGCCCGGTAACATCACCGCAGGGCTTGCGGCCGCCTCGGCCTCGGCTTGGACGATGCCGGCTGAGGTCTGCGTGCTCATCGCTTGCCCTCCCACTTCCACGCCTCGATCGTCGCGTCGTCGGGGACGAACGACGGGTCGCAGTAGTCGTCGAAGCCGACCGTCCCCTTCATGATCCCCGCCTCGATCGCCAGGTCCTGGATCTCGGCGAAGTCCGGCCGCCGCACGGCGAGGTTCGTGTACTTCACGCGGTCCGGCGGCTTGCTCAGCACGAAGTTCAGGAGCCTGGGGTCCTGGTTGTAATAGTTCCGAGCGACGAACTCAGCCGCCTGGGCGCGGTGGTCGGCGCCGGCGTCGATCCACTTGCCGCTCCTGGCGATCCCCTCGACGAGCTGCGCGACCT